>NZ_JBWKQR010000006.1:0-260036 GCF_059418905.1 Collimonas sp. GW821-FHT07E08
GGCGCAGGATCCGATTGGTCTGGCGCCCGCCGATGAGGCTTTGCAGGCTCTGGAGTACGTTGCTCATGCCGTGTCCCAACGTGCCCGGAATGCCGGGCATTAAAGTGAATGCCTTAGGCAAATCCGATCAAGGCAGGGTAATGGTCAGGTAGGACGCGCGCGGCGCCAGCTTGACGATGTCGCTGTAGCCGCTGATGCTCGACGCGGTGGCGCGCGACAGCATGGTGTTCAGCGCAAAATAGCCGCCCAGTCCGATCAGGGCAAACACCGAACACAGCGCCCACAGCGGCACTTCATTGCGCAGCTTGTGGCTGACCTGGTCCGGCCGTTCCCAGTGCGGTGCGAAGCCGGCGCTCTTGCCTTTCATGCGCGCGATTTCGTCGCCCAGGCGGGCCGTCAGGTAGTTCAGTTTTTCCGGGCCTTCGATGATGTACTTGCCCTGGAAACCCAGCAGCAGGCACATATGGAACACTTCCAGCGCCTGCAGGTGCTGTGCGCCTTTAGCGCGCAAGTCTTCCAGGCGGGTAAAGAAGTGTTCGCCGGCGAGCTGGTCGCCGAACAGGATCAGCTGCAGCGGCCGGCGCGCCCAGGCATCGCGGATATTGAATTGCGAATGCAGGATGTTCTCGTCGACCGCCGCGCAAAATGCGTATTTTGCGGCGTGGACGTCTTCAGCCGATACATCCAGCTTCTTTGCGCCGCGCTCGAAATCGCTGAGGAAGCGCTGCATCTTCGACGTGAAGCCGGCTTCGTCGACAGGCGCACAGCGGTTCTTCAGCAAGAACAAGGCGTAGAAACCGTCGTACATCAGGTCGAGCAATGAATTGGCGGAACTGGTGTCCGCCGCTGCGTATTGGCCGGCGGCGCTGTCGCCGAGCAGGGAAGGGGCTGATGGTCTGTTCATGATGTAACCGCTAAGAGCTCAAGTTTAAGGTCGTTGATGCCGGATGGTACATAAATCGAGATCGACTGCGCCTGCAGCATGCGATCATACAGGGCCCCCTTGTTTTCCAAGGCGAAATAGTAGGTGTCCGGCCGCACCGGCAACGCCGCCGGCACTTGCGGCGAGTGCGACAGCTTGACGCCGGGCATGGCCGACAGGACGAATTTATCGACGTCGTCGGGTGCGCCGATCTTGAAGCGCAGCGGCACGATATCAACCAGTTCGATGGCCGGCATGCTGGCGTTGACCGCCAGGTAAAACGCGGTCTTGTCGTCGATCTTGCCGGAGTCGAGCATGCCGTGGTGATGGGAAGGCTTGTTCTCCGACAGGGCGATCGAAAAATAGCGCGAGGAAATCACGGTGTCCAGCAGCTCGCGGATGATGCTGTCGAGCTTGGCGAAACACGGTCCCGGATCCTGGTGCTGGTAGACCGGCAGGTCCGACAGCGCATAACTCTTGGAAAACGTCATCAGCGCGCCGGCCAGGCTCAGCAGCTGTTCGTACAGCCGTTCCGGATGAAACGCCGGATTGTGGAAATAGTGCGTCAGTCCGGCAAACGCCGAACTCGCGGTGTGCAGCAGCCAGAAGGAAGAGATATCGCCGGAACGGAATTCGATGACATTCTTGCTCGGTTCGCGATGGTGGCCGTACAGGGCGCTGACCTTGGCTTGCAGCGCATCCATCAGGCGCCGCAACTGGATATACAGCGCCGGTGCGCTGCGGATCGTCAGGCTCGGCGCGACGAAGCTCGGGTCGGGCTCGAAGCCGCCGGTCGAAATGCGGCGCAGCTTGATCAGCGGAAAACTGATCAGCGAGTCGCGCGGATCGAGTTCCGACACCAGGCGCACCGATTTCTTCAGGTAGGTCAGCTCGGCTTCCGCCGCTTGCGTGAACAAGTCCGGCGTGGCCGAGTTGTTCTGGGCGTAACGGGTCGAGTTGCTGGTCTGGCCCAGAGGCGAAAAATTGCCGCCGAAGCCTTTCATGTATGGCAGGGCCGCGTAGTAGGTAATGGTTTGCTGCGCATGCGGGATATCGCTCAGGTCGACCACTTCCGGCAGGTCGTCGTCTCCAGGCGCGTTATAGATCTCGCCGTCCTGGAAAATCACCGACAGCTCGGACAGCCGCAAGGTATTGTTGGCCAGCGCATCGCGGTCCAGCTGCACCGTCATCACGCCCCAGGCATACGGGTGCAAAGCGTTGGTGGTCTCATGCAGGCGGTTTTCGTGATAGCGGTCCTGCTGCTGGAAATGCTGGGGCCGTAAAAACAGGCCCTCGCCCCATAGAATTTTCGATGTTCGATTCACGTATTTACTCACATGTCATTTTATTCAAACCATCACGCACAATCCGCGTGGCGCTAGCTGGACCACGCTAGCCGCATGGGGCCGGGGTTAAAAGTTTAGTCGCGGCAGCTGTTTCCGCAACCGTGACGCCGGTGCCGACTGTCAGCGCACAGGCGTTCGCGCCGATGGTAATGCCTGATTTTTCAGCAGGCTCGGCCGGGAAAGTCATCTTCCAGCGTTGCGCCGCAGGTTTGCGGAACAAGGCCACGACACCGACAAAACCCGCTTCCCTGGTGACTTTTTCGCTGACTTCATAACGCTGTCCCGGCACCAGCGTTATTTCCTTGACTTCGAGCAGATCGGCGCCCAATACGTCTTTTTCTTTCTGCGGATTAGTAAATGTATCGTATGTTGCCTGTTGGAAAGCGCCATTTTGTCGTAACTTATATACTCTGGCGACCAGGGCAAGCGGCGTGCCGGAGCTGTCGGTATTCAAATTGCTGCCCGCATGCAGCTTGATCGCTATGGTACGGGGCGGTTTTTGCGCGTCGGGAACCTCTGGCTTGGTGATGCCCGACATCTCCAGTACAGAGCTGGCGACAGAGCCAAGTGCGGAAACGGCGCCTGCGGCGCAACCAGCCAGACTCAGTATTGCGGCCAGCGAAACTAAGAGAGATAAGGGGCGCATTAAAGTCGATCTTTATTTGGGTTGCAAAATTATCGGATAAATAATAAGGTCTCGGATAATATTTTTTTGATAATATTGTACAAAATAATAACAATCTCAGTTGTCGCCTAGACACATAGTATGGGTCTGGACTAAACTTGTTGCAATGGTGTAACCAAAGTTCACAAATTTTGATGTAGATTGGCAATATGATATCTGCATCTGCCGGGTTTTGTTAAGATTCGGCTATTTAAAAGTTGCCACATAGAAAGCGAGTTTACGATGAGTCAATGGAAAAGCAAAATTATCTACGGCGTGGCCTTGGCGTGTCTGGTAAGCGCCTGCGCAACCCCACCTGCGGTCGACCCCGCAGCAAAACTGGATTCTATAGTGGCTGAAGCCGACGCCGCACAAAAAGCCGGACAGACCGACAAGGCAGTCAAATTACTGAAAGACGCGACCGGCGCGTTTCCTGCAGACAAGACGCCATGGATACGCCTGGCGCAAATCCGTTTCGATGCGGAAAACTATGGCGACGCCATTTCGTATGCGCTGGAAGGCCTGCAGCGCGATCCGAAAGACAAGGTTGCCAACAGCATAGTCGCGGTAGGCGGCCTGCGGCTGTCGACCAAGGCTCTGAACGACCTGCGCACACAGAACGATTTGAACGGCAATGTCCGCAACGAAGCACAGGGACTGGCCAAGATCCTGCGTGAAAGCCTGGGCGAGACAGTGTTGGTGCCGCCCCGTCCAAAAGTAGTTGCACGCCCGGCGCCGGCAGCAGCGGCCGCCAAAAAAGGCGCTGTCGCAGCCAAACCGGGCTCGCCTGAGCCTAGCGGCGATGGCGCCAATCCATTCGGATCGTTGCAGTAACTCATATGATTCCTGATCCCGCCAGGCGGGATCGGGGCTTGATTATTCGGTATCAGCGGGGGTTTTATGGCTAAAAAAGAGAGTACTCAAAAACGTTTGCAGAAAGTCCGTCCACCACGGGTGCAAATGACCTACGACGTTGAAATCGGCGACGCCATCGAGCAAAAGGAATTGCCGTTCGTGATGGGCGTGATCGGCGATTTCAGCGGCAAGTCCGAGGTAGCCCAGACCAAGCTGAAGGACCGCAAGTTCGTCAACATCGACAACGACAACTTCGATGAAGTGATGAAAGGCGTCGAACCGAGAGCCGCTTTCCGCGTGCCGAACCACTTGAGCGACGCCGGCGGCGAGTTCGGGGTCGACCTGAAGTTCAAGTCGATCGACGATTTCCGTCCGGAAGCGGTAGTGCAGCAGATCGAGCCGCTCAAGCAGCTGCTCGAAGCCCGCACCAAACTGGCCGACCTGCGCAACAAGCTGGCCGGCAACGACAAGCTGGAAGATATCCTCAACGATGTGCTCAACAGCACCGAAAAGCTGGCGGCGTTAAGCAAGCAAACCAAGAAGCAAGGAGACTGAGATGTCCTTTCAGCATAATTCTGCGCCAGCCGCAGGAGCGGCCGTAGAAGAATCCGGCTTGCTCGACCAGATCGTGGAACAGAGCAAAGTCGCCAAGTCCGGCGCCGAGCACGACCGCGCCAAAGACATCATTTCAGAACTGGTGAACCAGGTCATGCAGGGCACCGTGGTGGTGTCGGCCAACCTGTCGGCCACCATCGACGCCCGCGTAGCCGAGCTGGACCGCCTGATTTCAGCCCAGGTCAGCGCCGTGATCCACGCGCCTGAATTCCAGAAACTGGAAAGCAGCTGGACCGGCCTGCATTACCTGGTGTTCAACTCGACTACCAGCCAGAACCTCAAGATCAAGGTCTTGAACGCTACCAAGCGGGAGCTGGTCAAGGATTTCCAGAGCGCCCTCGAGTTCGACCAGAGCGCGATCTTCAAGAAAGTCTACGAAGAAGAATTCGGCACGTTCGGCGGTGCGCCGTTCGGTTCCCTGATAGGCGATTTCGAAATCACCCGGCAGCCGGAAGACATGTATTTCGTCGAACAGATGTCGCATATCGCCGCGGCTGCCCATGCGCCGTTCATCAGCTCGGCCTCGCCTGAGCTGTTCGGCCTGGAAACCTACAGCGAACTCGGCAAGCCGCGCGACCTGGCCAAGGTGTTCGAGACCGTCGAATATGCCAAATGGAAGTCGTTCCGCGAATCGGAAGATTCCCGTTATGTCGGCCTGACCCTGCCGCGCTTCCTGGGCCGCCTGCCGTTCAATCCAAAAGACGGGCAGACAGTCGAAGGTTTCAACTTCGTGGAAGATGTCGACGGCACCGACCATTCCAAATACCTCTGGTGTAACGCAGCGTATGCCTTCGGCACCAAGCTGACCAAGGCGTTTGAAGATTTCGGCTGGTGCGCGGCAATCCGCGGCGTCGAAGGCGGCGGCCTGGTGGAAGACTTGCCGACCCATACCTTCAAGACCGACGAAGGCGAAGTCGCGCTCAAATGCCCGACCGAAATCGCCATTACCGACCGCCGCGAAAAAGAATTGAGCGACCTTGGCTTCATTTCGCTGGTGCATTGCAAGAACACCGACTATGCAGCCTTCTTCGGCGCCCAGTCGACGCAGAAAGCCAAGAAATACAATACCGATTCGGCCAACGCCAACTCCGTGCTGTCAGCCCAGCTGCAGTACATTTTTGCCGTATCGCGTATTGCGCATTACATGAAATCGATGATGCGCGACAAGATCGGCAGCTTTGCTTCGGCAGGCAACGTGGAAGATTTCCTCAACCGTTGGCTGACCCAGTATGTGCTGCTCGATGACAATGCCAGCCAGGAAGCCAAAGCGCAGTTTCCTTTGCGCGAAGCCTCGGTGCAGGTATCCGAAGTACCGGGTCGTCCGGGCGTCTACCGTGCAGTGTCGTTCCTGCGCCCGCACTTCCAGCTTGACGAACTTTCAGTTTCATTGCGCTTGGTTGCAGAATTACCGGCGTCAACCAAGTCTTAACTTAATTCACGAGGGATATCACCATGGCAATAGACGTTTATCTGCAAATCGACGGCATCAAGGGCGAGTCCACGGACAGCGCGCACAAAGACTGGATCGAGTGCAAATCGGTGCAGTGGGAAGTGCTGCAGCCGAAGTCGGCGACTGCATCGACCGGCGGCGGCCACACAGCCGAGCGCTGCGAGCACAAGGATATCGTGATCACCAAGATCGCTGACCTGGCTACACCGCTGCTGCTGCAAAACTGCTCGTCGGGCAAGACCATTCCGAAGGCCAAGTTCGAATTCCTGCGCGCCGACGGCAAGGGCGACCGCATCAAGTACTTCGAAATCGAACTGGTCAACCTGCTGATTTCGGATGTCACGCCATCGGTCCAGGAAGGCGACGTGCTGAGCGAAAGCGTCAGCCTGAAGTACTCCCAGGTCAAATGGAAGTACACACAGCAAAAGATCGGCGGCGGTTCGGGCGGCAACACTTCCGGCGGCTGGGATCTGTCGACCAACAAAATCGTGTAATTTTCCTGTATCGATAAAAGAGCCGCATGCTGCGGCTCTTTTTTTCTCTTGAATGGTAAGCGATGAAAGGTTTCACTCCCGGATTGTTTGATCGACTGATGGGCGGCGACGGCACGCCTGCGCAATCCGACCTGGTGGTGCGTTTGTCGATGGATGCCTTGAAAGACACGGTCGCGCGCGACCTGGAGGCCATGCTGAATACCCGCACCGTGATTCCCGAAGAATTGCTGAAGAATTTCCCCGAATGCAGCAAGTCGATCCTGACTTACGGCTTGAACGATTTTTCCGGCATGAGCCTGGCCAGCCTGGATGACCGCGCTTATATCTGCCAGTGCCTGGAGCAAGGCATTGCGCGCCACGAGCCGCGCCTGCGCAATGTCCGCGCCTCGCTCGAGCTGCGCGAAGGATCGATCAACCGCTTGAATTTTGCGATTGCAGCCATGCTGGTGGTGGGGCCGGCCAAGGAAGCCGTGAGCTTCGACGCCGTGCTGCAGCCCTCGACCTTGCAATACTCAATCAGCAGAGCACGCCGCGCGGCGCGGATGGACGGTTAACGTGGACGAACTACTTCCCTATTACGAGCGCGAGCTCGGTTTCCTGAGGCGCTATTCGCGCGAGTTTTCCGAGCGCTACCCGAAGATTGCCGGCCGCCTGCTGATGTCCGGCGAGGTATCGGAAGATCCGCACATCGAGCGCATGATCCAGTCGTTTGCGCTGATCAATGCCCGTACCTCGAAGCGGCTGGACGACGATTACCCCGAATTTACCGAAGCCCTGTTCGAGGTGCTGTATCCGCATTACCTGCGGCCGTTTCCATCCTGCTCGATCGCGCGCATGGACTACAGCGTCGCCGCCGCCCAGCTGACCACCGCCATGCCGGTGCCGCGCGGCACCGAACTGACGACGCGCCAGGTCAAGGGCGTGGCCTGCAAATTCAAGACAACCTATGAAGTCACGGTGGCGCCGGTGCTGCTGTCGCACGCGGTGTTCGATCCCATCATCGAACCGCCGGACGCCGTGCTGCTGCCGCCTACCGCCAGCTCGCGCATCGGCATCACCTTCGAGAGCACCGCGGAGCAAGCCGGTTTCGCCGAACTCGGCGTCAAGACCCTGCGCGTATTCATCGACGGCGAACCGTCGTTCTGCGCCGCCTTGCGCGATACCTTGTTCATGCGCACCCTGCGCGCCTACGTCGAAGTCGGCAAGAGCGGCCGGTGGCATGCGGTGAGCAAGATCCCGGTAACGCCGGTCGGTTTTGAAGAAGACGAATCGCTGATCGACTTTCCGGCGCGTTCGCATCCCGCCTACCGGCTGCTGACCGAGTATTTCTCCTATCCCGAGAAATTCAATTTCTTTGACGTCGATGTTGCTGAAATCACAAAGCTGCTGCCGGCCGGCTGCAAAAAATTCACCCTGCACCTGGTGCTGTCCGGACTGCGCGCCGATTCCAACACCGCGCGCATGCTCGGCACCTTGTCGACCAATAACCTGCTGCTAGGCTGCACCCCGGTCATCAACCTGTTCAAGCAGCGTGGCGATCCGATCCGCCTGACCCATACCAGCGCTTATTACCCGGTAGTGGGCGACTCGCGCCGCGCCTATGCCTATGAAGTGCACTCCATCGATTCGGTGCAGCTGGTGCGGCAAACGCCGGAAGGCGAATCGATTACCGAATTCCGCCCGTTCTATTCATTGCGCCACGGCGAAAGCGCGGACAAGGCAGGCCATTACTGGGCCATGCGGCGCGACGAAATGGTCGCGGCGCGCAGCCCTGGCTATGAAACCGAAATTTCCATCGTCGACATCGATTTCGACCCGGCCGCCATCGAAACCGACACCCTGAGCATCGAGCTGACCTGCTGCAACCGCAACCTGCCCGCCTCGCTGGCGTACGGCCTGGCCGGCGGCGACCTGTTCCTGGAAGGCGGCTCGCTGGTGAACGCCATCAGCTTCCTGAGGAAGCCTTCCGAACCTTGCCGTTTCGAGCGCGGCCGCGGCGCCCACTGGCGCCTGATTTCGCATCTGGCGCTGAACCACCTGTCGCTGGCCAAGGGCGGCCTGGAAGCCCTGCAGGAAACGTTGAGCCTGTATGATTTGCCGCGGTCGGCCATCTCGCAGCGCCAGATCGGCAGCGTGGTCGGCATCGAGCACAAAGCCGCCACCGCCTGGCTGCCGGGCAATCCGTTCGCCTCGCTGGTGCGCGGCATCGAGATCAAGGTGACACTGGACGAAGAAGGTTTCGTGGGCAGCGGCATCCATGTATTTGCCAATGTCCTGGATCGCTTCCTCGGCCTGTATGTGCATGCCAACAGCTTTACGCAATTGGTGATAGCTTCAAAACGAACAGGTGAGGAGATACTGCGATGCTTACCGCGCAGCGGAGATTCGAACCTAGCGTAATCCAGCGCCTGCTCGACAAGCCGCATCGTTTCCAGTTCTTCCAGGCGGTGATGATGCTGGAGCTGTGGCTGAAGCAGAACGGCGTCCCGCATGAGGAAGCGGTCAGCGATTTCCTGCGCTTCCAGAACACGGTGTCGCTGAACTTTCCGCCGAGCGAGATCGAAGCGCTGGAAGTTTCGCCCAAGCTGACCCGGCAATCGGTGGAAGAACTGCTGGAAGCGCTGCAGACCAACCAGCTCGACAACATCGCGCTGACGCCGGCGTTCATCGGTTTTTTAGGCAGCAACGGCACGCTGCCCAGCCACTACTCGGAGCGCATCGCTGCGCACCAGCTGTATGAAAAGGACCACGGCCCGCGCGCTTTCCTGGATGTTTTCTCGAACCGCAGCGTGGCCCTGTTTTTCAAGGCCTGGCGCAAGTACCGGCTGGAATTCAAGTACCAGGTCGACGGCAAGGACAGTTTCCTGCCGCTGCTGATGTCGCTCGCCGGCCTTGGCCACCGCACTTTGCGCGGCCGCATGTCGGAAGACGGCGCCGGCCTGCTGGACGAATCGATCGGGCATTTTGCCGCGGCCATCCGGCACCGGCCGCCGTCCGCGGCGTACATGCAGCGGGTCTTGCGCGAATATTTTTCGGTGCCGATCACGATCGAGCAGTTTGTCGGCCATTGGTACAACGTGCCGGTCGACCAGCAAACCGTACTGGGTTCGACCAACGCCCTGCTGGGCAGCGTGGCGATGGTGGGCGAACGGGTATGGCAGCGCGACCTGCGCATGCGCCTGAAAATCGGCCCGCTGGCCAAAAAGAAATTTGAAAGCTTTTTGCCCGGCGGCGCGGCTGCTGTCGGGCTGCAAAAAATACTGGCGATGTTTACCAGCGTCTTCCTGGAATATGAAATACAGCTGATCTTGCGCGCGGACCAGGTGCAAAGCGTCAGCCTCGGTTCCGACCCTGAAAGCGGGCGGCTGGGCTGGGATACCTTTGTCACCAGCAAACCGGAAGAAAACGACCGCACCGATGTCTGTTACGAAATTCACTCACTTTGACCATGCATGGATGGGAAGGCTTCAATGAGCATCAATCTCAAAACCTTAATCAGCAAACTGAACGACACCTCACGCCTGGCAGCGGAACGTGCAGCAAACATCTGCGTCGGCCGTGGCCAATATGAAGTGGATATCGAACATCTGTTCCTGGCCTTGCTGGAACAGCCCAAGAGCGACTTTGCGGTGATTGCGCGCAAATCCGGCATCAGCCTCGCTGCGCTGGAAAGCGACCTGCAGGGCGAAATCGACCGCTTCAAGAACGGCAACGCACGCACCCCGGTATTTTCGCCGCACCTGCCCAAGCTGTTTGAACACGCCTGGCTGATCGCCTCGCTGGACAACCAGTCGGGACGCATCCGCAGCGGCCATCTGCTGCTGGCGCTGCTGACCGAGCCGGACCTGGTGCAGCTGGCCTACCGTGGCTCCAAGCTGTTCATCAAGTTCAAACTGGACGACCTCAAGCACGACCTGGAAAAACTGACCGAAGGCTCGCAGGAAAGCGCAGCCGCGGACGGCGGCGGCGCCACGGCGGAAGACCAGGGCGGCGATCCGGTGCAGGACCTGACCGCCAAGGGCGAAGCTTCGAAAACCCCTTCGCTCGACAAATTCACCACCAACCTGACGCAGCGCGCGCGCGAAGGCAAGGTCGATCCGGTTATCGGCCGCGATACCGAAATCCGCCAGACCATCGACATCCTGATGCGGCGCCGGCAAAACAACCCGATCCTGACCGGCGAGGCCGGCGTCGGCAAGACCGCGGTGGTGGAAGGCCTGGCGCTGCGGATTGCGCAAAAAGACGTGCCCGACGTGCTGCAGGGCGTGGAACTGCACACCCTCGACATGGGCCTGCTGCAAGCCGGCGCCAGCGTCAAGGGCGAGTTTGAAAACCGCCTGAAAAGCGTGATCGACGAAGTCAAGAAAAGTTCGCACGCCATCATCCTGTTCATCGACGAAGCCCACACCATGATCGGCGCCGGCGGCCAGGCTGGCCAGAACGACGCCGCCAACCTGCTGAAACCGGCGCTGGCGCGCGGCGAACTGCGCACCATCGCCGCCACCACCTGGAGCGAATACAAGAAATACTTTGAGAAAGACGCCGCCCTGGCGCGTCGTTTCCAGGTAGTGAAGGTCGAGGAACCGAGCGAAGAACTGGCTTGCGCCATGCTGCGCGGCATGGCGCCGCTGATGGAAAAACACTTTGGCGTGCGCGTCTTCGACGAAGCCATCACCGAAGCAGTGCGGCTGTCGCATCGCTATATCAGCGGCCGCCAGCTGCCGGACAAGGCGATCAGCGTGCTCGACACGGCGTGCGCCAAGGTTGCGCTGGGCCAGAATGCCACGCCGGCCCTGATCGAAAACATCGTCAAGAAGCTGGACCGCCTGGTGGCCGAACTGAATTCGCTGGAACGCGAATCGAATGCCGGCGGCAAGCACGCTGAACGCTTGAAAGAATTGCGCGAATTGCAGACGAAACTGACTGCGGAGCTGGCCCTCCACAGCGCACGCTGGGAAAAGGAAAAAGCCCTGACCGACCGCATCAAGGCTGCCCGCACGGAACTCGAAGCAACGCCGGCGGCGGAACAGACCCCAGCCGACGATGCGGCCAAGCCTTCCAGGAAAGCAGCCAAGGACAGCAAGGAAGCGCAGGAACTGGCGAAACTGATCGAGGAATTGAAAACGCTGCAAGGCGAAACGCCGATGGTCCCGGTGCAGGTCGACGGCCTGGTGGTGGCGGAAATCGTCGCCAGCTGGACCGGCATCCCGCTCGGCAAGATGGTCAAGGATGAAATCAAGACCGTGATCAACCTCGGCGCCCTGCTGCATGAACGGGTGCTGGGCCAGTCGCACGCGATCGAAGCGGTGGCGCAGCGCGTGCGCACTTCACGCGCCAACCTGGACGATCCGAACAAACCCAAGGGCGTGTTCCTGTTCGTCGGCCCGTCCGGCGTCGGCAAGACCGAGACCGCGCTGGCGCTGGCCGACGTGCTGTACGGCGGCGAGCGCAAGCTGGTCACCATCAACATGAGCGAATACCAGGAAGCGCACAGCGTCTCCGGCCTGAAAGGCTCGCCGCCGGGTTATGTCGGCTACGGCGAAGGCGGCGTCCTGACCGAGGCGGTGCGGCGCAATCCGTACAGCGTGGTGCTGCTGGACGAGGTGGAGAAAGCCCACCCGGACGTGCTCGAACTGTTCTTCCAGGTGTTCGACAAGGGCGTGCTGGACGACGCCGAAGGCCGCGAAATCGACTTCAAGAACACCATCATCATCCTCACCAGCAATGTCGCCTCCAGCCTGATCATGCAAAGCTGCCTGAACAAGGCGGCGGCGGAACTGCCGAGCACCGACGACCTGGAGCAGGCGATCCGGCCGCAGCTGGTGAAAGCCTTCAAGCCGGCTTTCCTGGGGCGCCTGAAAGTCATTCCTTACTACCCGATTTCGGACGACGTGCTGGTTGAAATCATCAACCTCAAGTTGGGACGTATCCAGAAACGCATCGCCATCAACCACAAGGCCGAATTCAGCTATGACGAGCCGCTGGTCGAAGCGGTGCTGGCGCGCTGCACCGAAGTCGATTCCGGCGCCCGCAATGTCGACAATATCCTCAACGGCACGCTGTTGCCGGAAATTGCCGAAACCGTGCTGGCCAAGATGGCCGAAGGCGGCAGCATCGCCAAGATCAAGGTCACCGCCAACAAGCAGGGCCAATTCAAATACGCAATCAAATAGAACGGAGAAAACATGGATGCAGCAACCAAGCAGAAAATCCTGAAGCAGTGCTATTCGAAACGCTTCGACGAGAAATACAGCCGCAAATTCCAGTACCAGGACAAGGCCACCGATGTGCGCAACTACGTCAAGCTGACGCCGGCGGATATCGTTGATTTGCTGGATACGCCAGCCGCGGCTGCGCGCTCAGCGGCACGCAACCTGTTGCAGCTAATGCAAGGGCGACCTTGGTTACCGTCGGCGACGGCGCATGAGGGTGGAATTGGAGATCAGCGTGGGGTAGATAATAATCTGCACATCACGCTGAAGATCGGGAATACGAGCTATCACCTGCGCTGCAAGGAGCAGCCTACTTTGCATATTATCCAGATCACTGGTTAGCGACCTGCTCCCTCGCTGGCAAAGATGCTGTGCGGGGGTATTTGGCTACCGCGCCACCTAGAACTCATAGGTTACGGAACAACCAACGTGCAACACCGCGGTAATGCCGGGGCAGTATTGATTTGGGGCGCGGCGAGAATCTGTGCTGTGCAAATCTTAATTGAGTGTGCATTTGCTGATGAAGCGTCACCCTTCTACGACATCTCTGACGTCCTTTACCTTGCTCATTGCTATTCGCAGATGAAAGCGAGAGCCTGTTCTACGCTGTCGAAACTCTGATCCAATAACTCCTGCTCATCTGAGTCTTGCATCAAAGACACGATCGCGGCCTTGTTCGCCTGAGACCAGACGATCGTGATCTTGTAGTCCATATCTCTCATCAAGTGCCATCGCAACATAGAGACCCAAGACAACAGCTCGTCCCCCGATCTGTAGTCGAGTCCTGCCAGATTCACCACGATGCCGTGGCCTGGGCTTGGAGGCCACAGGACGGCCTGTGCCACACACCAGCGTATCAAGGGCGCGCAGTTTCTTGCCATCTCATTCAGGCAATTTCCACGCTCCCAGTATGGCCCCAGAAACGACACCACGACGGCCTTCTTGTTCGTGAGGGTATGACGAACGCGATGCGTGTCATGACGCACGTCGTAGGTATCCAGCCATTCGGAGAGAGAGTTCTGGAGATACGCGGTGCTCAGTCCTTCAATGCTCATGGATCTAATCTCCACATGCCATCGTCCCTCCTTCGGGACAGGTTTTATATATCCGAAAATCGAAAGGCTGATTGTCATCTACCTTCATGCCTTCAAACCCGGGTAAGGCCCGTAAATCACTTTCGATTTCATCGAGCAGATCAGAGGCGCCGTGGACAAAATAGTCCCTACCGAAAGGGTTCCCCTTTATCCTGTAACCATTGGCGTGCCCTGCAACTACAAACGCATCGACGTCAAAACTACTCGGATTGAAAGGACCGCCAGTGCTGTACCTTATCCCTGTTGAGAGACTTCCGCGTATTCCGTAGCTAACTTCGTCATGGCCAAAAAGTTCCTTGATTCTTGCGTCGTGATAGCGCAGCACATTTAGAGCATCTTCCAGCATTTTTTCCCGGTTCAAGCCCAGCGGGTCGATCCACCCAAATGGATTGGACGCATATTGATACAGGTTACTCCCCCCCGCCAATCCAATCGGATCCTTCCCCACGAACTGCCCAATAACCGGATCGTAATACCGATACCGGTTGTAATGCAGTTCAGTTTCCCCATCATAATACTGGCCCTGAAAACGGATCGGGTTGTCCACTGCATGCACATGCAATCTTTGTGCCGTACCCCATGTCGCGTAACTGGCCGACCACACCACTTGTCCATCCCGATTCGTTAACCTGGTCGGGCAGCCGCTGGAGTCGTTGTGATAGTGAAATACGCCGCTGCCGGCCCCATCAACTGTCAACTCTGCATCGCTTGAACTAATCTCCAGTGGAGCGCTTACCGCTGCGATCGGTGCAACGGCTGCGTGCGTAAACGAGGGCGGCGACGCGCTGGAACTGCCACCCAACTGCATCCCTACTCCTAAACCGACACGATCCGGTCCACGGGCATCAGTGAAACTGACTTGGCGATTGTCCTCAGATATCAACGGTGCGGCTTCGCTCTGCTGGCCGAGCCTGACACCGCCCAATCCTCCCATGCCACCTAAACCGCCCAGACTGCCTAACGCACCCAAGCCGCCGAGACCCCCGGTAGCAACTGCCCTTGAGTCCGGTAAAACCTGAGGTTGCGGTCTTGCTACAGGAACAGCTGTTACCGGCATCTGCGCAACAGGATGGGATGCTACTTGTTTTGCCGCTACACGTGCAGGCCGCGTGGCGACCTTGGCCTGCCGATCGATCAACGCCAGCGGCACGAACGTGCCTGGGTAATAGATATACTCCCGCGCCTGCGCATGCAGTGTCTTCAGCGCAGCAAGCCGCTTGCGCGCTGCCATGAAATCGGCCACATTGCCGGCCGGCCAGATATCGGCGCTCTGACTGCCGTTGACTTGCCGCACTTCCCCCAGCAGGGCATCGCCATCCCAGAAGAACCACGTGGTATGACTCGGGTTGCGTTTGAATACCCGCCGCCCGAGCGGATCGTAGCCGTAGCGGGTCGTCTGGCCCGCTTTACTGCTCTCGATCAGGCGCTGGTTGGCGTCCCAGCGTAGTTCCAGAGAGGGATCTGTCGCCAACGAATTGGCCGATGCGGTTGGGCTGCTGCCGCGCCGGATCAGGTTGCCGGCGCGGTCGAACACGTAGTGCATGCCTTCATGGCTTCCTTCGCGGCTCCACAGAATTTCTGCATGGCCTTCACCGCCGGCTGCCTGTTTCATCTCCATCTGGCGAATCCGCGTGCCCAGGCGATCGCCGGCAGGGTCGTTGAGAAATTCCGTGACCTTGCCGGCTGGATCGATATGGCGCAGAAGGTTTCCCAACGGGTCGTAGTGGTACAGGTCGCTGCCGTGTTCGCTGTCGCTGCGCCGGGTCTGGTTGCCTGCACGGTCGTATTCGTAACTGGTGGCGAACAGCGGCGCCTGGTCGCGCAGCACGGTCTGGGCGGTCAGTTGGTCTGCCGCGTCATAGCGCAGCTGACGCTGGACGCTGTTGCTCAATTGCTCTTTGACAACGCGCCCCAATGCATCGCGTTCGATCAGGATGGGCGGCTCGTCATTGATGGCGATGGTCGTCACTTGCCCGCGCAGATCGTAGGTGGACAGGACCTTGTTGCCGGCACTGGTTTGCCGCGACAGCAGGTTACCGGCCTCATCATAGCGGTACGAGATCTGGAAGCCGTCCTGCACTTCTTCGCTGAGGCGACCATCGGCGTCGAACTTGCGCAAGATGTGCCGATGCGGATTGCGCATCTCGACCAAGGCGCCATTCCTGTCATAACTGAAGGTTTCGTGGAAGCGCTGCGTCGGATTGTCGCTATCGGGCAAGGTTTTTTGGATGATGCGGCCCAGCTTGTCGGTAGTGTAAGTGATGATGCGGCCCAGCGGATCGGCGGCGCTTAACAGATTGCCAGCGGCGTCGTAGCGATAGTGGCGCGACTGCTCCCAATAATCGACTTCTTCAACGATGCGGCCCAGTGCGTCGCGCTTGAGCCGGTAGCTTTCCTTGCGCTGGTTGACCAAGCCAATCAGTTGTTCTTCGCTGTCATAAAGATATTGCATGACATGGCCGTCCGCCTGCACACGCTTGGCGAGCCGGCCGATGCCGACATATTCCAGCTTCGTCCGGGCGCCGTTCTGGTCGGCGTAGCTGATTAACCGGCCTTCCGCATCGTAGTCGCAATAGACGCTGGCGCCGTCGGCCTGGCGGGTCTGCAGCAGGCGGCCTTTGGCGTCGTAGCGATATTCGGCGACGTCGCCGGTAGGATCGGTACGGCGCTTCAGATAACCAAGGGCGTCATGCTCGAAATGATTGCGATGACCGAGGGCACCGGTCAGTTGCGCCAGGTTGCCGTAGCGGTCGAAAGCCAGTGCCGTTGTAGCGCCACGGGTGTTGATGTGAGTGGTCAGTTGACCATGGGTGTCGTAGGTAAAGCGCGAACGGGTGCCCATCGGGGTGCTTTGCTCTTGCAGCAGTCCGCGCTCATCCCAGCTGTACCGCCAGTGCTGGCCGTGCGGGTCGACTACCTCGGTCATGTGGTTGGCGTCGTCGTAGGCCATGACGGTAGTGGTGCCGTCCGCTTGCAGCAGTTTCAACAGATTGCCGCGCTCGTCATAGTCAAACTCGGTGCGCGTGCCGACCGGATCGACTACCGCCGTGGTACGGCCCACCTCGTCATATTCGAAGATGGTGACGCCGCCCAGCGGATCGATCTCGCACAAAGGCAAGTTGTTCTCATCGAACTTGATCAGCGAGGTGTGGCCGAGCGAATCGGTCACTTCGGTTTCGCGCAGCAGCTCGTTATAGGTGAACCGGTAATCGTGCAATCCCCGATCGCCCCAGGCGTGCAGTACGCGCCAGTCGCTGTCGTAGGCGTAGTAAAACGACAGGCCCAGGCGGTCAGTGTGACGCACCATGTGGTGACGGTCGTACTCAAAAGTACGGGCGGCATTGAGCGCATCGAGCGCGGCGACCAGGTCACGGTTCTGATATTTGTACGCCACCAGCGAGTGGGTCAGGCCGGTGGCGGGATCATGCAAGCTTAATTGATGAATTTTTCCATCGAGTTCATGCACTTCGATGAAGCGACCTGGAAAGCCGTCGATGCCGCTTTCCACGATTCGGGTCAAATGGCCGTCGGCACGTTCGAAGCGCCAGTGATTGCCGCACAGGTCTTCGATCCGTTCGATCCGGAGGTGCAGGGCTTGGTGCAGCGGCATGACGTTGGCGGCCGGCTTGCCGAAGACGTAGCGCAGGTCGTCCTTGGTCAGCACTTGCAGTACGTGAGTACCACCCTCCTGCGCCCAGATCAGCCTTGCGCCGTCGACAAATTCCGTCACGGCATGCTCGGCGCCGATGGCGGCGGGCAGCTGCGGAAAAACCGCAGCACCGCTGGCTTCGAAGAACAGGACGGTGCCGTCAGCGTCGATTTCCAGCCGGACATCGGCTGGGGCCTGCCAGCCGTGGCCGCATATGCCGTCATGGCTGCTGTTTGAAGAATAGATACGAGTCCAGGTCAGCGGCAAGCGTCCCGGCATGAAAAAATCTTCATGGGAAACCGCTACGCTGCCGTCGCGAATATCGACGGGTTCGGCACGCAATACCTTGCATTTCAGGAAACCGGGTTCCATGTTCTTGAACAGCTTCTGGCGCGCCTTCTTGAACGCTTCTTCTGCGCGCTGGAAACCTTTGGTACGGCGCAAGGCCTTGAATCCCTTTCCCAAAGCTGCCAGTCCCAGCTTGGAAGCAATCCCCATCATGGAAATCGTCGGCGGCCCTCCGACAAATACACTGTCCGGTATCGCCAGGTTGACCGATGTCGGCAGTGTCATCGACATATGCGGCTTTTCCGGCTTCTTCAAGCGAAACGGCGGCACCATGCCGACCACGCTGCAGTCGAGCACCGGCATGCCCAGGCGCGAGAACGGCGAATCGTCGGCGAGAACGGTTTTGCTGCCCATGAACAGTTCATCGTCGAACTGCGGTCCGCCGGGGGCGCGCAGGAACGGCACCCACAGCGCCAGCGGGATATGCACCGATAACCCGCCGGTTCCGGCAGTGGCGCGCTTGACGCCGGCTACCTGCACCGTGGCGCCGATGAATGGCAGGTAATCGAAGGGATCGAGCACCATCGAGATGTGCGCGGTCGGCAGCGGCACCGGCGGCGTTCCCGGCACCAGTTCGTACATGTGGATGTCGATCCCGATTTGCGGATCGAAATGCTTGGCGGCGTTAGTCATGGAGCTGTCTTCCTCAAGCTGTCACTGCAGAGGCGCTCGGTTGTGCTGGAGCGGCATCATTGATCAGGCCCGACGGATCGGGCAGCTTGGTGAATTGCGGCGGCTGGCTCCATTCCGGTACATCCTTGTCGAGCGGATGCTTGACCTCGGGCAGGCCATTCCAGACCGGATTGAGCAGCTCGCGCGCCAGCGCCACCACTTTGCGGAAGAATTCGTCGCCGCCGGCGATCAGGTGTTCGCGTTCCTGGCGCTGGCGCTGGAAGCCGCTTTCGAAACGCGCGTGCATGGCGCTTTCGATTTTTTCCAGGTCGGCCGGCAAAGGCTGTGCGCCCAGCTTTCCGGCCTGTTGTTCGGCTTGCAGGTGCGCTGCGGCGACGGCGGCCTGGTAATCGGCCGCGCAGCGTTCCAGCTTTTCGGTGCGTCCCGGGTCTTGCAGCCGCAACAGGTCCTGCAAAGCCAGCGCCATGGTGGTGAGCGGACGCTCGGCCGGGTCGATGGCTTTTGCGGCGCGCAATGCCAGGGCGCCGTGGTCGCGCGCCGGCTTTTCTTGTCCGGCCTGCGCATAGCAGTAAGCGGCCATGCGGAAACCCTCGATTTCAAACATGGGATTGGGCACGCGCTGCGCCTGTTCCGCGGCGCTGCGGTAGGCTTGCGCCGCTTTTTCAGGCTGCTTCGCCACCAGCCATACGCCGGCTTCGCCGAACCAGGTTTGCATGATCAGGTCGGCCGCCATCGGGTGCCGGTCCTGTTCCGCCTGGGCGGCGCAGGTACGGGCGTCGCGATAGCGCTTGATGGCGTCGGCATAGTTCTTTTCTTTTACATAGGCGCCGGCCACAGCCATCTGCAGCACTACCTGCTGGTCCGGCCATTGTTCGCGCTGCGCGATCTGCATGGCTTTTTCGGCGCGCGCCGCGGTTTGTGCCGCGCTGCCTTTTTCGACCAGGGTGATGACGTCGGTGAGCAATTGGCGGTAGGCCACTGTAGAGCCCGAGCCGCCGGACTGCGCCACCGTTTCGCGGGCGATGTCGAACATGTCGATTGGCGCTTCCACTACGCGGACACGGGCGCCATGGCGCTGCGCCAGCGCCTGCCAGCGGCGGTCGGACAAGGTGTCGACCAGCGTCAGCCGTACCCGGTTCGCATCCGACGCCAGGCCGGGACTATGCAGCGCGGCATCCAGCCAGGCTTCCCAGGCGTCCTGGCTGGCCACGCCGTTCGGCGCCAGCACCGCGTTCACGTAGCGCAAATGCGCTAGCTGCGCCTGGTGATGCTGCGCGAATGAAGCCAGCACGGCCATGGTCCCGGGCGCCGAATCGTGATGAGGCAACTGGGTGAACGGCCAGTCCGCCACCACGCCTTGCTCACGCAGGCTGTCCTTGCTATCGATATAGCTGTCGGCCAGGGCCTGGCGCAATGCGCGGCTGTAGCCGAAACCGGTGTCAAACGGCGCATCGAAGCGCAAGAACAGGTCCGGCGTAGTCCAGTCGCCAGGATGTTGCTGCATCTCGAAAAACGCTTGCAGCATGCGGTCGGCATTGTCCGGGATGCGCCACACCAGGACCCGCACTTGCGGATCCTCGGTGTGTTCCAGCCACAGGTCGCGCAGGGTGTCGACGCGCTTTTCGACAGGATTCTTCGCCATGCTGGCGTCCTTTCGGTAAGGTCTTAGCTGTTCAGGTTGATCTTGCTGCCGTTGATCGACACGCCGCCGCCGTTGATCTTGATGATCGAGCCGCCTGCCGTGATGGTGATTTCGCCGGCGTCGATGCTGATGCCGGCGCCGCCGACGACGAGGTCGACCTTGCTGCCGGAAGCAATGGTCTGGTCGGAGCCGGAATACACCGTGTGGGTGCCGGACACTTCATGCTGCATGTTCCCGGTCACCGACAGCAGGCGCGGTCCGGTATTGCCGTCTTCCACCGGGCCGGCGACCGTGCGCTTGTCGGTGCCGGTCACCGTCACTTCGCGGCCGGCGTGCATGGTGTCGCTGACCGCCCCGGTGATGGTGCGGGTGGCGGTGCCGGTGATATCGCGCTTCCAGTTGCCGCTGGTGCTGCCGCTATAGTTGCCGACCAGGGTGCTGCCGTAGTCGCCGGTGATGTTTTCGTTATAACCCGCGGCGGTAATCGTCCGTTTCTGGCCGGCCTGGTAGGTCTGCGTCACAGCGCCGGTAACGGTGGCGGTGGACGTGCCCGTGACGGTACGGGTATCGTTGCCGGTCACCGTCGCCCCGCGGTTGCCGCCCACCGAGATATCCTGGTTGGCGCCGACATTCAGGCTGTGGTTGACGGCAACCTTGGTCGCCTTGTTGTTGTTGACAGTGCTGTTATGGTCGTTCAGCACCGTCACCGCCATGTCGCGCTGGGCATGCATGTTGAGCAGTTCGCTGCCGCCGGTGTCGTGCATGGTGACTTCATTGAAACCGCCGCCGCGCACCGTCTTGGAACGCATGCCGCTGACTTCCTGGCCGAACGGCGGCATGTTGTCGGCGTTGTAGACGCGGCCGGTGATGATGGGCCGGTCCGGATTGCCGTCGAGGAAATCGACCACCACTTCCTGGCCGACGCGCGGCGCCGATACCCCGCCCATGCCGGCCCCGGCCCAGGGGCTGGCGACCCGCACCCAGCAGGAGCTCTGGTCATTGAACTGGCCCAGGCGGTCCCAGTGGAACTGCAATTTGACGCGGCCGTACTTGTCGTGCCAGATCTCCTCGCCTTTCGGTCCCACCACGGTTGCCGTCTGCGGCCCCGGCATGCGCGGCCTGGCGGTGTCGCGCAAGGGCCGGTAGGGAATCTTGCGGCGCAGGGCGCTGACCTCGACCCGGTACATGCAATCCTGGGCTTCGCTGAAATCGCTGGAAAAATTGTTGCGGGCGTCGTGGCTGACCCGCAGCGCCATGAAGCGGTGTTCGGTCGGATCGTCGCCCTCGTGCTCGAAATGTCCGGCCAGGTCGAAATAGCGGCCGGCCACCAGCTCCCGGGTAGTGCCGGCGCCTTCAAACAGCTTGGTCTGCCAGCCGGCTTCCTCGGCGCGCACCGCGGTCAGCTGCTCGCCGACCGAGCTGTTGCCGTAGCTGGCCGCACCGTCGTATGCGTAGCGCTCGAATTGAGGCAAGGTGCCGCGCGGGGCATCGTTCTTCAGTTCGACCGCGAGCGGATTGCGCGGCTGCTTGAAATCGAAACTCTTGATGCTGTGCACGGAAGGCCCGACCCGGCGCCGCGGCCGCCAGTCGTCCAGCACGTCGCTGGCCTGCAATTCCTGGTTGGGCTGGAAACGCACCGTGGCATCGCCTGCCAGCGGCTGGCACTGGGTGGAATCGTCGGCCAGCACCAGCTTGTGGCCGCTCTCGCTGTGCTCGAAGCTGTAGTAGATGCCGGCGTCCTCCAGCAGGCGCGAGACGAAGGTGAAATCGGATTCGTTGTACTGCACGCAGTACGGCAGTTTCGGATAACGGCCGGAGACCAGGTCGAAACGGTAGTCGGCCAGCTGGCCGTACTTGCTGAATACTTCCTGTGTGATTTCCAGCACCGACAGGTCCTGGAACACGCGGCAGTTGCTGGCATAGTCGAGGAAGGAAAACCACGGCGCCAGCTGCGCCTGGTAGGTGGCCAGCCCGCCGTCGCTGCCGGTGCGGCTGAATTCCTGGACAAAACCGTGGAAATGGCGCTCGTCGGCCGCGGTCAGCATGGTCAGCAGCACCGGCTGCCCGACCAGCTGCTTGAGTTCAAGCTGGTCGTAGGGCGACAGCAATTCGAGGGTCAATTGGAACGGCTTGGACAAGGCTTCGCTGCCGTACATCCGGTGCACCAGCAGCAGGTCGGCATCGAGCGGTGTCTTGATCCGGACCAGGCGCCGGTCCTGGTTGAAGCGGCCCACCCGGGCCAGCATTGCAGAAGGGTTTGGATACATTGGCACTCTCCGTTTGCGAAGGAATGGCTTTGCATAGGGCTGCTATTTAAGCCGCGATCCTGGATAAGGACGCCGGCTTTGCCTGTGATAACTGCGAAACAATTACGCGGCAGCAATATTGCCGGTCTGAAATTATATCGGTATTTAAGGCGGTCGCGGCGCCGTGTCTGAATAATTTACAGCGCTGGGGTTAAGAGCGAGTGACAGCGGCGGCGAGGTGGCGGCCGGCATGCTGAGCCGGACCGCGGCGGTATTTACTTACATTACTTCAAGATCAATATCTGGTGTTTGCCCGGCTTATTGCAAAGCACCGAAAGGCTTGCCCTCGCCGCCGGCATCCGGCGTCGCGGCTTTGGCGGCGCGCGTCGTCTTTTTCTTCAGCGGGCGAGCCGCCTTAGGCTTGGTGTCGGCCACTGCGGCCGGGTCGACCACGGTTTCGCCCAGGCTTTCGCGCAGCAACCTGGTCTGGTTTTGTGCATCGCTGAGCACGCCGCCGTTCAGGTCGCTTTGCGCACTCAAGTCGTTCAGGGCCTTGATCGACAGCTTGAGGCTGCCCAAGGCCACCACGCCCCTGGCGTACTTGTCGGCCGGATCGCGTTGCAATACCTGCAATGCATAGGCGACCGCGTCGCCATAGCTGCCGGCGTCGTATTTGATCTGGGTCATGCGCACCCATGGCGTTTTTTCGGTCGGACGGGCTTGCGCCACATCCTTGAGCACCTGGATTTCCTGGTCGGCCGCACTTTTCTGAGCCGTATCCGGCGCGGCGGCGGGAGCAGCCGACGCGGCGAATGGAATCATCAAACATGTTAAAGCGACACTGCAGACCAACTTGGTTTTCCAAAGCTTCATAGCTTTACTCACTTTCCTGAAAATATTAAGACCTGGGCAGGCACGGCACAGCCATTGCAAATATAGCAATCGCCACAGCAGGTATCAACTGTCGCAAATGCGGGATATCGACGCTTTTTTGGGGATGCACTCAGGACACATGTTACTACGGAAACATCTCCTTTGACATTTCGACATATCCACCAGGCATCTCCGATGCCTGGTTTGCGCGACATCAGGAGTGCAACTAAGATTCCTTTTTTGAAACGCTAGCAGCCTGTCGGACTTAGGGGATCGGAGCGAAAAAATAGCTGGACGAGGACAGATTTTGCCGGATTCGCAGTGTCAATAGCCTAGCTATTGACCAAGAAGCCGGTGAAATATGGTCCGTCCAGGTATTTTTGCAGCCGATCATCCTAAGTCCGACAGGCTGCTAGGGTATGATTGTGCCAAGGAAATTCCGATGAATATCTCGCAAGAGCGTCGCCGCCTTCCGGCTTGAACCACTTTTTATTTGGGTTTGTCATTTATGTTTTCTGTCGATCAATTACTCAATCCCGTCAGCGATGCCGCACCATGCGGCGCCGACCTGTCTTTCTCGAGCGACCTGGATGCGATCGCCAACGCCCGGCGTTTTGACGACCCGTCGCTGGACCAGGGCGAATGGGTCACCGAGCTCAAGGAGGCGGACTGGGGTTTCGTCGTCGACAATTGCGCGCGGCTGATAGAAACCCAGAGCAAGGATCTGCGGCTGGCGGTCTGGCTGGCGGAAGCCAATGCCAAAATCCGCCATTTCAGCGGCCTGGCCGACGGCTACCTGCTGCTGGCCGGCCTGAGCGACAGGTATTGGGAAGGCTTGCATCCGGTGCCGGACGATGACGACCAGGAATTGCGGGTCGGCAACTTGAGCTGGCTACTGTCGCGCTCAGTACAGCTGATCCGCGAGATCCCGATCACGGAAGGCCGCGGCACTGCGTTTTCCAGCGTGGATTTCGAGTCGGCGCGCATCCGTGCGGCCAGCGAAGAACGGGACCGGGCCAACGGCGAGAGCGTCAGCAGCGACGGCATCAAGCTGGCCGACATCGAAGCGGCAAAACGCAAATCGTCGCCGAAATTTTATGAAACATTGCTGGCGGACGCCAACTTGTGCCAGCAAGCGCTGCTGCAATTGGAAAAATCGATCGATTTCCGGGTAGGCCAGGATGGACCGGCATTTTCATCGGCCAAGGACGCGCTGGAAAACGTGATTGCGGTCATCACCCGCTTCGCACAGGAAGCCGGAGTCAACACAGGCGCCGCGCCGAAAGCCGGCAGCAACGAGACACAAACCGCACCCACGGTGCAGCAGGAGGTAAGCAAGGTGGAGCAAGCACAGACCACGCTGAACGGCCCGATACAGAACCGCGCCCAGGCCCTGGCGCAGCTGCGCCATGTGGCCGATTTTTTCCGCCGCACCGAACCGCACAGCCCGGTCGCCTACCTGGCGGACAAGGCCGCCAGCTGGGGCGACCTGCCGCTGCACCACTGGCTGCGCACGGTCATCAAGGATCCAGGCTCGCTGGCCCACGTGGAAGAACTGCTGGGGCTGCACGGCGACAGCCAGCAAAACGACAACAACTAAAAGCGCCGTCCCGGCTTACTGCGATACCCGGAACTCGATACGGCGGTTGCGCGAGCGGCCGTCTGCGGTATCGTTGGTCATGATCGGCCGGTCCGGTCCCTGGCCTGAAGTGACGATGCTGTCCGGGTTGATGCCCTTCTGCGCCAGGTAATCCTTCACTGCATCGGCGCGCGCCTTGCTCAGCGAAACGTTACGCGCCCGCAAACCCTGGTTGTCGGTATGGCCGATGACTTCCACTTTCTTGTCTTTCACCTTCAGCAGCGCAGCCGACATTTCATCCAGGATATGCATGCCGGAAGGCGTCAGCGTGGCTTGCCCGCTTTCGAACTCGATGGTGCGGTTGGCCAGGGTCTGGTCCAGGATATTTTGCTCCGAAGCAGAAACCCGCAAGCCGTTCTTGACGGTGTAAGTCGGATTCAGGTTGCCGGCGATTTCACTGGCGATCTGCTGGCGCTGCGCTTCGTTGCTGACTTCGCCGTTGATGGTGACGGTATTGCCGTCGATCTTCAGCTGGCCGCGGCTGACCTGTTTCAGGCTCGGACTGATCAGCTTCTGCACATAACCGTTCCAGTTGGCCGGCGACACCACCGAACCGATCGATATCTGGTCCACCACACGGTCGGCGCCATACAGTTCCTGCAGCTTGCTCAGCGCGCTCTGCTTGCTGGCTTCGTCGGGCACCGTGCCGCTGACCAGGATCTGGCCCGGTTTCGGGGTAGCCACGGGCGGCGCGACATTTTGTGCCAGCGCCAGGTTCGACATGAATAACGATGTCAGGGCAATGCTCAGATAACGCATGCGTCAGGCTCCAATAAATGCGTCACGAAACGAATCATGAGCCGATTTTAAAGATAGGGTGGGTTGCGCCAGGTAGCTGGCGATCTTCGTGATGCTGTAATCCGACTTGACCTGTTCTTCGACCCAGCTGGCATCCTCGAAAGAAATGTGGTGCTCGAGCGCGACCTGCGGATCCATGATGGCTTGCAAGGTGCGCGGCGAAGCGCCGCTGAAGCCGATCACCATGGATGGCCGGTCGTTGATCTTGGTAACAAAGGTGGCCAGCTCGAAATTGCCGCGCAGCAGGAATGGCGTAATCAAATGCAGCCAGTAGGACGCCACCAGGTTGCGATACATGGGATCGACCGGCAACGGCATCACCAGGCTCTTTTCCAGGCGCGACGACGAACTCGCCATCACCGGCTGCAGCAAGATGCCCAGCGCCAGGACCAGGTGCCGCAAGGAGCCCTTGAAACCGGCGCTGTGCAGCATGTTTTCCAGCCCGCCTATGGTCTGGATTTCCATGAAGTCGGTGAAAGCCGCGTGGTAAGCGCCGCTGCCGAGCTGCAAGGGAATGCCGGTGGCGGTCAGGTTCTGCAGGGAAATCGCCGGATCGGTAGCGGCTATCACTTCGGAAGCCTGGGTTTCCAGCCGGTTCCACAGGCGCGAAAACGCCATCGGGCTCTTCGCCGTAAAATCCTGCGGCTCGTCGATTTCCATGGTGCTGACGGCGAGGAATGGAAAACGGCGGTTAGCCTGGTCGTTGCTGGCAATCAGGTGGCCGGCGATGGCGCGCCTGCTGCGCGGGCCGATGAAGGCAAAGTGCAGCGGACTGACGGCATCGTAGGCGATTTTCCAGCGCGGCTCGGCAGACAGCAGGTCCATTGCCTGCGCCAGCCAGTCGTCGAGGATCGACACCAGCGGCATGTTGTCGGTAGCCTTGATGAAATCGCCGCGGCTGGGGATCTTGCCGAAATAACCGATGTTAGCCAATTTTTCTCCTACGCTCATTGTGCGGTCCCTCCTGCACTGACTGCAGCAACCGGCGCCGCGCCAGGCGCGGCAGCCGGCGTAGCTGCGGCCGATGCGCCGGCCGCCGGCGCCGCCGCCGGAGTGCTGACCGGGCTCGCCGCCGTGCCGACGATGGTTTCCGGCAACCTCATGCCGCGGAAACCCTGGCCTTGCTGGGCGCCGCCGTCAGGCGACTTGGCGCTCACTTGCGGGCTGCTGATGATCTTCAGGTTGATCGGCACCGTGATGTTTTCGTTGGTCCAGCTCAATTCGAAATTGCCGTCCTTGCGCTTGCGCACCGCCGTGTTGATCAGGCGCTCAAGCCCGAAACGGCCAGGCTGGTTGGCGATTTCAACAGTACGTCCGTCGAAGGTGACGGCCGTGATGCGGGCGCCGGCCACGCCTTGCGGATTAGGCCACACGAAGTTGGTCCATTGCGCCTGGGTATTGCGGTAACGCAGCTGCTGGCCATCGATCTCGATGGTGTACTCCGTGGTGCCGCCAGCCGGCAGCGCCTGGATCTGGAACACGGTTTGCGCATCCGCCCCGCCGGCGCTACCGCCGGCTGCCGCGCTGCTGGCGCCCAGCGGCGCTACCCAGCGTGCGAAATTCGACACCATGGTGGGCGACAGCGTGATGCCCATGTCGGCCCAGGTCTTGGCGGCCAGGGTGTCGCCGCGGCGCACCACCAGCGGTCCCATCGAGGAATTGACGAACTTGGCGATGCTGCCGTCCGGGCCGAATGTCTGGCCGATCTCGGCGCTGGTCGCTTCGATTTTCGAATTGGCGGCAAACGGATATTTTTCGCCCAGGGTTTTCTCGAACGGAGAATAAACCTGCGCCAGCCAGGTGCGGTTCATCTCCGCCTCGGTCGGCTTGATGGTGACCGCAAAAGCCTGGATCAGCGGCCGCACCAGGATCGGACGGATCGCCTGTTTCTGCGTATCGCTCATGCCGACCAGCATCTGTTCGTCGACATACTTGAGCGCGTCGGCCAGTTCCGATCCGCTGCCGTTCAAGGTCTGCTGCATCAGCTGGTTGGCGCCGGGGCCGGTATCGCCCTGGTTCTTGATCTGGTTGAAGCGGGTACGCAGTTTCGACAGGCTTTCCATGTAGCCGCGCATCAGCGTAGCGTCTTTGTCCTTGGCCGTCACCAGGCGCGCGACACCGGCGAATTCCTTGCCGACCGGTCCCATCGGCGCGGCAGTTGGATCGGTATTGGCGTTCAGGTTGACGTTGACGTTCACTCCCGACGGCGCCTGGCGCAGGATGGTTTGCTTGAACCAGGCGATGAAACCGCTTTGCGCGCGCCCCAGGCCGGTGTTCAGCAGCGACGGATTGTCCCAGGAAGTCTGCTGGTAGACCGCGCTGACGAACTTGTTGATCGGCGAGGTGGAAGGATCGCCGAAACGGTTCATCGCCTTGACCGCGTTGTCAAACCCGCCGAGGTCGGCGATGTTGGCGCCCTGCATGAACTTCTGCCATTCCTTGGCGTACTCGGTCTTGTATTGGGTAACCAGGGCTTTCTGGATTTGTTCCGGGCTGCCTTCCAGCGTCAGGTCGTCGCTGGATGCGGTTTTCAGTACCCAATCGGCGCTCTGCAATTCTTTATTGGCGGCTTCCTTGAACGCGCCCTGGACAAATTTTTCCCAGGCGTCGCGGGTAAATGTGCCCGGGATCGCGTAGCTGCCGACAATCAGTTCCTTGTCCTGGTCGCCGACGATGCTGGCTACCGTAATCGACGGGAAGCGGGTCGAGGCGCGCGCCTTGATGTCCGCATAGACCCGGTCGCGGGCCGCCATGCCGCGCACCACGCGGCGCAGGTTGTCGCGCGACTGGTCGACCAGGGTCAGCTTGCTTTCAATCGTAGGCCAGGACGGATCGTTGACTTGCGACAGGTAAAAACTCATCAGGCGTTCGGCGCTGCGGATCATCTGTTCGCGCGTCATGTTGCCGCGGTTGCTTTCCAGCCAGCCGCGCCAGAAACGGGTCAGCTGGTCGTTCAGGTGGCTGGACTCGGCGCGCGAGCGGTCGCTCAGCATCAGGTAAGTCTTCAAGGCGTTGTAGCCGTCTTCCACATTGGTCGGCGACGAATCCTTGTATTGCTGGGTGCTGCCGGCGTTGGCGGCCGGAGCGGCGGCTGCCGCCGCGCTTGCTGCTGCAGCGCCCGCAGCCGGCTGGGCGGCGCCAGCCAGCTGCACTGGACGCGACATCGGTTCCAGCGAACCTGCATGGGCATTCATTTCAGACAGGAAGGATTCGATATTCGCGGTCACCGGCTTGAGCATGATGTCCTTGATGCCCGCGAAGTATTCCTCACGCAGTTTCTGCTCCAGCAATTCTCCCTGGTACAGGCCGAAACCGAGCGACAAAGGCCGGCGGTTATCGTATTTCTGCAGTTGCTCGATACGGTCTTGCAGGATCTCCATCGCTTCAAAGCGCGATTGCAGGTCCAGCCTTTTTTCCTGCAGCTTGATGGCCTTGTCCAGGTCCGCCTGGACATTGGCGGTCAGCTGGCGGTTGCCGATGTAGGACCAGCTCCAGCCGGCCAAGGCCAGGCCGACGAAGGCGGTGGCGGCGAAAAACATGGTGTAGCGCAACCG
Source organism: Collimonas sp. GW821-FHT07E08 (assembly GCF_059418905.1). Lineage (NCBI taxonomy): Bacteria > Pseudomonadati > Pseudomonadota > Betaproteobacteria > Burkholderiales > Oxalobacteraceae > Collimonas > Collimonas sp. GW821-FHT07E08. Next base: position 29,035 of record NZ_JBWKQR010000006.1, read on the forward strand.
CGTCTTGTGGCGGCTGGCGTATTGCGAAACCAGGTCCTTGTCGGCAAAGATGACTTTACGGAACAGGTTGAGCAGGAAGAAACCGTGCTTGGAATGGATCTCCGGCCGCTCCAGCGCTTGCAGCTTGAGGTCGAAACGCTCGGCGATCCGTTCCGACGAAGTGCTGAGTCCGCTGCCTTCCTGCAAGGCGCTGGTGAAATAGAAACCGCGGAATACCGGCTTGAACTGGAACGGATTTTCTTCAAACAGGGTGGCGATGAACGCGCGCAGGGAACTCTTTACCGCGGCGAACTCGAGCGGGAAAGTCAGCACGCCAGGCGGCAAACGGTCGCCGCGGCTCAAGGCCATGTTGGCCAGGCTGATTTCCTTGAGGCCTTCGAACAGCTCGTCGAAGCGTTCGTCGAAATACGCCAGCACGTCCTGGCTGCTGGTCTTCCTGCTGTAAGGCAAGGTTGCGCCCCAGACCCGGTCTTTTTCGCCGCGGTCCATGTCGACGAAGAATTCGGTGAAGCCGGTGATCAGGTCGGCCTTGGTAAACATGACATACACCGGCGCAAACACTTCCAGCTTTTCCGTCAGTTCCTGTACGCGCTGGCGCAGGTTCTTGGCGAGGTTGATGCCGAACTCCGGCCGGTTGCCGGCCAGTTCGGCGACGCTGACGGCGATGATGATGCCGTTGATCGGCGCGCGGCTGCGGTGCTTTTTCAGCAGGCCGAGGAAACTGAACCACTCTGCGCGGTCTTCTTCATGCACCGAATAGCGCCCTGCGGTATCCAGCAGGATGCCGTCGGTAGTGAAGAACCAGTCGCAATTGCGGGTGCCGCCCACGCCCTGCACGATATTGCTGTTCTTGTCGGCCAGCGGAAACTGCAGGCCGGAATTGGCGACCGCGGTGCTTTTGCCGGCGGCCGGATTGCCGATGATCATGTACCACGGCAGTTCATATAAAGCAGTAGCGCCGGATTTTTCGCCAAGCTTGGAATTCTTGATGGTGGAAATCGCTTCCAGCATCCGCTTGCGGATGGTTTCGGTTTCATCGCGGCCGACAGTGCTGGTTTTGTCGCTGCCCTTCTCGGCCTGGCCTTCCAGCATGGAGCTGAAATTTTGCGATGCTGTCTTGGTGCGCTGCTTGCGGTACAGCACGACCAGTCCCCATATCAGCAGGATCGCAACCAGGAAAACCACGACCCAGATGCCATCGATTTGCAAAGCATCCGCGGCGAGAAAGAGAAAGCAGGCCAGCGCCACAAAACCGACCACCATCAGGGTTCGTGTATTCGTCAGGAATTGCCAAATTCGTTGCATAGGTATCAGTAATTAAATGGTTGATTCTTTTGGAAGGGATGCTAACGGCGTGCGCCGACGGCCACAAATTGTTGCCTGTTCACAACAGCGTAATGACTGCTTCGGCCGCTGGGCAAGCTGTGCTGCATGACAGCGTCAGCCTGAACAAAGGACCAGGATTGCATTGCAAAAAAGGGGCGTCGCCCGCCGGACGGCGTTCCCGCCGCCTGAAATTTTATTGCCCGATACTATCAATCGCCTCGCCATGCCATCCCTCTTTTTGTCGATTTTTTTGCGCAGATACAACGATTTTATATTTTCTCTTATCTTTTCATTACGCCCGGCTTGCGGAATTCCACATGGCCCAAGTCCATCATTTTCCAGCGGCCGCCCCACGTCAGGCCGACCGATTCCGCCACTTCGCCATACAGCTGGTAACCGCGCATGGCCCACGGGTCTTTCTCTGTAATCACCAGCTTGCCGCTGCGCATGAACGCAGAATCGGCTGCCAGGCCGTACTGGTGGTAGCTCTGGAACGCCTTGGCGTTGGTCACGCTGCCGCCCATTTGCGCCAGGGCATTCTGCCGTTCCGGGCTACGATACCCTTCAATAATGACCATGTCGTAACCGTGCTTCTCTTTCATGATCTTGAAAGTCATCAGCAAGCGCTGGGTGAAATCGGCATCCAGCGCCTGCCAGTTACGGCTGGCGGTATCCAGCATAGGCCGCACTTGCGCTACTTCCTGCGTGGTAAACACCTCAGGCGGGAGCGGCGGCGGCGGTACTAATTGCTCTCCTTCCAGCAACGCGGCAATCTGCTGGTTAACTACTTGCCCGGAATCATCATAGCTGCCCAGCATGGTTTTACCGCTCAACATCCACGCAGTCAAAGGCGGGACCAGCACAACCGCCATTCCGGCGAGTAGGATCCACTGGTGCCGCTTGATGAACTGCCAGCTTGAGAGCCTGGATGCCTGCAGGTTTTGCGAAAGGGATCTTGTGGTCTCGGACCGGCGGTCTCGCCAGTTCTGGACCTGTGCCCCAATCTGCTGCCGGCGCTTGACCAATGCCAAATAAACAATCTCGCGGGCGGCCGGGAACAACAGCAGCCCGGCGACGCCGCATGCAAGCAGAAAGTAAAGGGCGACGACTAAGACGAACACAAAAACCTTCTCGTGAATATTACCAAAGATAAATTATATTTTTTTGGTAATATATTGCCAGTTGACATATTTAGTTGTCAGAGAGTATACCTTATCAAACTTGGCGTCACGTCGGTCTGTGTTCAATAACTGACATTTGGAGATTTGTGTCTTGCAACCATCTGAAGAAACTGCGCGCGGCTCCGTAAAACCGAATTTGTTATCGGGCTCGACGGCGACAGAAAACAGCAGCGGCAGCATCCTGAATGCCCTGGAAGGCAAGGAATCGCCTTCGAAGGCCAGCGCACAAAAAAACTCCGGCGCCTTGCGTGCGGGACTGGTCGTCGTCTTGCTGGCGGCGATCGGCGCAGGCGGTTATTTTGCCTTGAACCAACGCGGCAGCCAGCCCGAAACCGCGATCGCGGCCAGTGCGCCGGCGCCAAAGGAATTGCCGCCAAGCACTCCAGCGCCAGCCCTTGCCGCCAACGATGCCGCATCCGCAGAAAAAACGGAATCGCAAGCAGCAGTGATCGAAAACGATCCAGCCGCGCATGCCGATAAAGCCGACGAAGCGTCGGCCGATCCTCGCGCCAAATTGACGGAGACCCTGGAAGCCGGCGTGCCGGTCAGCTCGACCGCGCTAAAGAAAGCGCTGGAAGAACCCAAGGTATCGAAACCAAAGCCGGCTCCCAAGAGCGTGAATGCACCGCTGGTGAATCGCAATGTCCCAGAGAAAAAAGTCGCCCCGCCAAAAGCGCCGAATGCACCGAAAGCCGGCGCCCAGCCTAGCGACAGCGATGTCAATATATTGACGGCGCTGGTTTCCCACGGCGACAGCGTGAACGAACCGCCAAAAGCCAAGGAAACCGCGAAGTCCAGGCAACAAGCCAAGAAGAAAGCGGCAGAGCCTGTACTTGCGCAAAATGTCTCCGACGGACCTGACATCGTTGAACGCAAAGCCGGCGACAACAACACGGCAGGCTTGCTGCAACGCTGCAAGCAGCTGGGCATGATCGAAGGTGAATTGTGCCGCTGGCGCATCTGCTCCGGACGCTGGGATACCGATACCGCATGCAAGGTAAACCGGTAGGCGCACTCCCGTTCGTTACCGGTCCTGGATTGACTGCCATCGCGGAGCGCCAGGACTGATGCCGCTTACCTTTGCCTTGCTCGCCATCGCGATTGCCGCGGCCTGGCTCAAACCCCTCCGGCTGACTGACCGTTTCATCCTGCCGCCGTGGATGGCAATCGCCGCCGGCGCGGTGGTCAGCGGCTTGGTTGCCGCTGTCCTGAGTCCCGTTGCGGTGCTCGCGCTCGCGATGTTTTTCCTGGCCGCTTACCTGGCGGCGGCCACCGAGCGCAAAACCAGTCCCCTGTTCGGCATAGCGACAGCCCTCCTGGCCCTGGCGCTGGCCTTGCATCGGTTGCCTGGGTTCAATAATCCGATACTGATTTCCCAGCTGCGCCTGTCTGCCGACTCCGTGCCCTTCACGCAATATGCCAACTTCGACAAAGGCGCCGCCGGCCTGGTCCTGCTGGCATTCCTGTGCCGCCGCGCCAGTTCCGCGGCCGAATGGCGCAAACTGTTGCAGCAAACCTGGCCCATCGCGCTGGTTGCAGTCATAGCCGTGCTCGGCCTGGCGACCGCTATCGGCTATGTCAAACCGGACTTCAAGCTCAGCCAGGCGACCGCACTGTTCTTGTTCGCCAACCTATTCTTTACGGTAGTAGCGGAAGAAGCTTTTTTCCGCGGCTTGCTGCAAGACCGCCTGGCCTTGCCGCTGGCGCGCTTTCGTCATGGCCCGCTATTGGCAGTCGCCTGCTCGGCGCTCTTGTTCGGCGCGGCGCATGTGGCCGGGGGCGGCGCCTACGTGCTGCTGGCTACGGTTGCCGGCCTGGCTTATGCCTATGCTTATTACGTCACGCAACGCATCGAGGCTGCGATCATCGTCCATTTCGCGGTCAACACGGTCCACTTCATCGGCTTCACCTATCCCCACCTCAACTGACCCGATGAGGACAGGCGCAGCGTCAGCGATACTTGCCTCAGATCACTTGTTCTGATCGATCCGTTGCTGGATATGCTGGGCGCGGTCGGTTGACGACGGATGCGAGCTGAGCATGCTGGCGCCGCCGCCGCCGTCCAGCTTCGCCAGTTTTTGAAATGCTGTCACCAGCCCTTTGCGGTCCATGTTCATCTTGGTCAGCTGGTCAAACGAATAGTCGTCGGCCGCGCTTTCCTGCACCTGGGAAAATTGGGCATTGATGATTTTTTCAGTCAGCTCGCCCAGCTGCGATGCCGACAGGTTGGTGACCACCGCATTGCCTGTCGCGCCGGCAGCAGTACGCGCAGCCGTCACGGCATAGGCGGTTTGCATGGCTTTTTTCGTGTGGCCCAATGCCACGTGCCCCATTTCATGCCCGATCACCCCGCGCAATTCACTGTCGTTCATCATGTCCATCAAGCCGCTGTACACCCGGATGCAGCCATTCGACATGGCCCAGGCGTTGACGTCTTTCGTCATGTAGACACGGTAGTTGGTCTGCGCGCCGTTGAGGCTGGGGCTGAAATCCTGCACCACCTTGTTCAGGCGCACATCGTATTTGCTCTTCGGCGCAGCAATCTTGTTTTGCTTGTCGCTGGCGGCGCAAGCTTCGTCCGACATGGTCTTGACATCGGTATCGCTCAAGGACGCTGCCTTGAGTGCGGTACCGCCTGCTGCCATCATGCCGTCCACGTTCACGCCGGCGACTCCGCCACCTGCCGCTCCGCAACCGCCCAATGCCGTGGCCGCAGCTAACGCCAACAGCTTAAATTTCATGTTCATCTGAATCCCCTCTGTGAAATTGTTGTTTTGGTCAATAACGAAAGTAAGTGAAAGTTAGAAAGTTAATTGGTGAGGAACGTTACTAAAATCACCAATAACAGTCGGATAACACAATAACTTACTTTCTAGAATACCAATAAATTTTAGGCAATTCTGTTTCCCAAAAACAACAAACTGCACATTCATTGCCGAGGCGGATTGGCGTTTTGCTTGAGCAGGACCCAGGCCATCGCGCCCAAGGCCGAAGCCGCCAGCAGCAATACCGCCCACAGGATGATGTTGCGCGTCGGCGTGCCATCGCGCCCGGCGGGTGCGGCCACCAGCGTCGCCGCGCCCTCCACTTTCGCCAGCGGCAAGCTGTTCTCTTGCGCCGGACGGTAACCTGGCATCAGGCTTTGCATCGGCAGATAAGGACTGCTGGCGTTGGCAAGGCCGGCCGCCAGGGTGAACGGCGCCGGGCCATTGACCAGCGCCACGATCTGCATCGGTTCGAATTCCAGGCTGATCTCCGGCGGCGCCGAGAATCCCTGTGTTTTCTTGTCTGCTTCGATCTTGATTTCGCGGTATGCGGTCGGCGGCAGTTCGATGGCTGCGCTGGTTTGCAGCTTGCCGCCGGTCTGCAATTTATAAATGACGCTGGCCGTCATCAAGGTCCATGGCTGACCGGCCTCCTGGCGGCCCAGCACCCGCACCGGCAGCAACACATTGTCGCCCGCCGGCCTGATTTTCAACGCCGCCACCGGCGTCGCGAAAGGCAGCGAAAACCGCAGCGTATAGGGGTTGTCCAGCACCGGCTGGGCCAGCGCGGCCGTGACCCGGGCGCTGCTGGTGACGCCACGGGCGGTAGTCAATGTCGCGCTGCGCATGGTTACCGGCGCGGTCCGTCCCGCGGCGTCGGTCCAGGCGACGCGCAGGTACTGGTCCTTGAGATCGGCGGCAGGCAGTTCGACATGGTCGCTGCCCAGCCCGCTGGCCCCCGCTTCGGCGCGGTACAGCACGGTCTGCGCCAGTGGACGCCAGTATCTGAGGTCTTTACTGGCTTGCAGGTCGAAGGTCACCGGCTGTGCGTCGGGCAAATCCACGTCCAGCACCAGGTCCACCACCGGATCGTCGATGGCGCGCGTGTCGAGCAATGCACCCAGCACTTTTTTGCGGGGCGCGCCGGCATCTGCCGGGTTGCTGTCGATTTGCACAATGCGCTTGCCTTGCTGCTCTTCGATCCGCAGCGAGGATGCCGATATGTCGGCAAGGTCGGCGCTGCCCATGATGGGCGACGACTTCAGCTCGATCTTGCGCTTCTCGGTTTGCCGCAGGCTGGCGCTGTCGGACAGGGCCATGGCCAAAGGCTGGCCCTTGGCGTTGAAAATCCGCACATCGCTCAGGCCGCCGGTTTGCAAGCTCACCAAAGCCTGCGCCGGCAGGACCAGCCGCTGCAGCGGCGCATCCGCGGTAAAGGCAAGCGGCAGGCGCAGTGCATACGACTGCGCGTCATTCGGGTCGGACGCGGGCCAGGCGGCGCCGGCTGCCGTCATGACAACCAGGCACGCAGCAGCGTGCATCGGGAAATATTTCATCTCTACGCTTCCTTCACAGTACCGGCATCCGCCGCTGCGGCTTTCGGCGGCAACGGCGCAAAATAACCGACCACCAGCATCAGCGCACCCACCGCGATAAAGGTGACGATGCGTTCCGCGCCACCCGCATTCGACAAGTCGACCAGCAGCAGCTTGACCACCACCAGGCCCAGCAATGCAGCGCCGGCCAGCCACAAACCGCGCTGCACGCGCCGGTGCGCCAGCAGCATCAGGCCTAGCGCCAGCAGCGTCCACAAGATAGCGTAGCCGGTCTGCACCACAAAACTGTCAAACAGCGCCGCGCTGTCCCATCTCACGCCGAAGAAATGATGCACGGTGCGCAGCCAGACGGTATTGAGCAAGACAAACGCCAGTGCGGCCAGCGCCAGCAGCGTCTGTTTGCGCGGCACCCAGCCGGCGCCGGCAGGCAAGGGCTGGGCCGCGACGATCGCGCGGCGCCAGAATACCAGCGCGCCGAGCGCCAGGGCCAGCGCCAGGTCGGTAGGATTAAGCAGCGGAACATACGGCAGCGGCGCTGTATGTCCCGACGACAGCAGCGCCATCAGCAGCGCGCCGAAAAACACCAGCACTGTCAGCGGCAATGCCGCATACCAGTAATAAGCGACAGCATGCGTACCGAGCGGCCACTTGAACGCCGGCAGCAGCGCAATGCGGTTGGCCCTGCCGGCCCACACCGACAAGCACAGCAATACCGCAATCGCGCTGACCAGCAGCACCACGCTAGCCCAGGAACTCTGCCACAAATTGCCGCGCTCGATGCCGAACCACAGGCAGTCGGCCAGCAACAGCGTGAGCAGCCAGACGCTGCCGACATGCGTTGCGCGATTCAGCTTGAGGGCAGCGATATTGCTTTGGGTTTGCGTGTCGTTCTTGTAGAGCATCCAGTAATGCAAGCCAAGGGCCAGCAGCCAGATGATCCAGGCCGGTGTGTACAGGACACGCTCCCCGGACAGCTCCTGCGCGATAAACCCGAGCGCCAGCGGCAGCAAGGTGAAACGGCTGGGCCAGGCGGCCACCGTCCAGCTGCTCTTGCGCGCCAGCAGCAGCGACAACCATGCGCTCGCGACCAGCGCCAGCACCGTCAGCAACTGCTGGGTGCCGTCGCTGAAAACGGGCGCGCTTGGCATGCCGGTTTCGTTGCCGGGCAGCTCGCGGCTTATCTCGACTATCCACGCCAGGCACCAGAACACGAAACCAAACAGGTAGACCGGCTGCGACAGCATGGCTTCGGCCTTGGCGAATTCCCTGGCCCAGCGCGAATCGCTGTGGGGCAGAACGCCACGCAGCCACCAGGCGATGGCGAATGCCGGCAAGGCGATAAACATGGCGCCCATGAACATCGGATTGGCCAGCGGCCACGCCGACACATTGTCGTCGATCCCCGCCAGGAAAGCGCCGGCCGCCACCACTTGCAGCAACAGCCCGAACGCGCGCGGCATCCAGCGCGCCTGCCGCATGCCGACCCAGAACGCGCCTGCGCCTTCGAGCGCCCACACTGCCGATGTCCAGCGCATGTCCAGCGCCAGCGGCACCGCCAGGGTTACAAAACCGAGGCCGATGGCGATCATCGATTCGGTCATCAGGCGATAGCTATCCCGCCCGCGGCGCATCAGCACCGCTGCCAGCACCAGGTACAAGGCGGCAAATCCCAGCGCCGAAAAGGCGCCGCCGAACTTGAACTGGTCGGCCAGGCCGGCCTGCAAGCCAAAACCGACCAGCGCGGTGCCGAACATCAGCGTGCTGTCGACCGCGTTGCCAAGCCGGGTCGGTGTGTTGCGCGCATACAGGATCGCCGCCGTCACATAAATCAGTACGAATACGATCAGGAACAGCTGCGAACTCATGTAATGCGCCGGCTCGTACTTGAGCACGCCCCACAACGTAGCCACGCCGAAGGTCGCGGCAAAACCCACCATGTTCAGCACGCGCCAGGAACGTTTGTAAGCGATGAACAGGATCGCCAGGTTAAGCACCGTGTAATAGCTGAACAGGGCGACGCTGCTGCCGCCTCCGGTGGACAGCAGCAGCGGCACCGCAAAACCGCCGGCAAAAGCCGCCACCGCGAGCGCGCGCGAATCCTGCAGCAGCGCCAGCGCGCAACTCAAGGCGCACACCACGATCATCAAGCCGAAAGCAGGCAAGGGCGCAACCAGGTCAAAGCGGCGGAAAGCGGCGAACACGGTGAGATAAATCACCGCCACGCCGCCGCCCTGCAATGCCAGCGCAAAAGCCGGCCTGGCCTGGCGCTTGGCGAAACCGACCGCCAGCAGCGCAATCCCGGCAAGCGCGACGGCCGCCAGCCGCAGCTCGACCGGAAACAGGCCGGCGGCCGCCGCGTAGCTGGACAGGAAAGACAGGCCGATGAACAGGATCACCAGGCCGATACGCACAATCGTGTTGCCGCCAAGGAGCCAGTTCTTGGCCGCGGCGAAAGCCAGTTCGACGGCGTTCGGCTCAGCAGGCGGGAGAACATGGGCGGGCGCGGGCGGCGCCGCCGGCTGCGTAGCGGGTGGGACATCCGGAGCAGTTGGCCGGGCAGCGGTTGCAGCCGGCTCCGCCGCAGCAGCGGGAGTGTCAGGTGCGCTTGCCAACGCGGGTTTGCCGGCCGGCTTTGAATCAGGGACAGTTGTGCCGCCGCCACGAGACTTCAGCAGTTCCAGCATCTGCAGCCGCAATTTTTCATTCGACTTGCGCATCTCGCTGCGGATCGCATGCTGCAATCCCAATCCCGCCAGCAAACCGAGACCGCCGCCCAAAAAGATGCCGAAGTCACCGTATCCCGCGTTTGGCCATAGCCAACCCAGCACAGCTCCGCACAAAATTCCCCACATAATCATAGTGTTAGCTCGCTTGTTGTGATTAGCTCTGGTATTGTCTGTTATGTGCCTGCCTGATGCAATGATTCGAATTGGCCAGCATGTAATACTAGGTTTGCGGACGCTCAAATAAATGACAGATGCGTGACCGATGCACGCAAGGCACCAGGATTTCCTGGTTCGGCCCGGCGGCGCGAAGGGGTTTCCGTAACCTGAAGATGCTGGTTATAATCAGCAGCAAAGGTGAAGAAAATGATCTCCCATATTCTGACTCTCGATATCGCAGGCAATCCATTCGACTGGATCTCGCCACAAGATGCTGTGCTCTATTATGCGAGCGGGAAAGTGGCTTGGGAACTGGGAGATGGCGACATCGTTTTCCGCGGCGGCTATTCCCGCGCCGGCGTGCAGTCGCGCATCGCCGTCAAACCTATCATCGCCATCGCCGGCAGCGCCATCATGGCGCGCATGCTGCACATGGAACTGCCGCTGGGCCATCACAACGACTTGCTGTTCAGGCGCGACCGCTACACTTGCGCATACTGCGGCGGCCGCTTTCCGCACAACGAACTGTCGCGCGATCATATCCATGCACGCTCCCACGGCGGCAAAGACACCTGGATGAACTGCGTCACCGCCTGCAAGGACTGCAACCAGGAAAAGGGCAACAAGCCGCTGGAAAGCTTTCGCCCGCTGCTGTACGTGCCCTATGTGCCATGCCGCGCCGAGCACTATCTGCTGAGCGGCAGGAATGTGCTGGCCGACCAGCATGACTACCTGGCGGCCAGGCTGCCCAAGCACAGCAGGATGCGCGACTTGAACTGAAGCGCGCAGCCATGTCCATCGCGGGCACTCGCACAAAAAACAACAGAACACGGCTGTGTATCGACGAAACGTTTGACACCGCGTTTTCATCGGGCGCAGAATCGCAACTCAGCATTTTGACCAACGCATTTTTTACAGGAAAGGAACGGCCATGCCACGGACGGCTATCGACAATTTGAACAATAAATAGCCCCGCGCATGACTGCTCGGGGCCTTCGGCGATATTGCCGACCCGAGCCGGTCGTTCCAACCATGAACCCCGGTGAGGAAACTCGCCGGGGTTTTTGCTTTTCCGGGCCAGGCATTGGCCGGCCCGCAGCAGAAGCACCGGCATGACATGCAAAGAACACGTTATGCCTATCAAACAAAGCTTGCACAAGGGCCTGGTGCCCGTGCACATATTTACCGACGATATCGACCACAGCGCGCTGCAACAGCTGCTCAATATCGCCAACCTGCCCATCGTGCATCCGCACGTTGCGGCGATGCCTGACGTCCACGCCGGCATCGGCGCCACTGTCGGTAGCGTCATCCCTACCCGCGCCGCCATTATCCCGGCGGCTGTCGGCGTCGATATCGGCTGCGGCATGAATGCGGTACGCACCACCTTGACCGCCAGCCAGCTGCCGGACAACCTGGCGCGCATGCGCAGCGAGATCGAGGCTTCGATTCCGGTCGGCTTTGAGCAGCACGAGTGGGACAAGGTGCGTGGCTCGGCGCATGCCAGGGTCGGGCGCCCGCTCAACGACCGGCTGGACCGGATTGTCGCCAGGCACAAAGGGATCATGAAGATGCAGCACAAGTTTTCCCAGACCTGGATCTGCCAGATTGGCACGCTCGGCGGCGGCAATCATTTCATCGAGGTTTGCCTGGACGAAGAACAGCGGGTCTGGATCATGCTGCATTCCGGGTCGCGCGGCATCGGCAACGTAATCGGACGTTATTTCATCTCCGCTGCGAAGAAAGACATGGAGCGCAACAAGCTTCATCTGCCGGACAAGGATCTGTCGTACTTCAGCGAGGGGTCGGTGCTGTTCGATGACTACGTGGAAGCGGTGGAATGGGCGCAGGATTATGCATTGATCAACCGGCGCGAAATGATGCGCCGTGCGGTGGATGTACTGGTACAGCAATTGCCGCCTTTCAAGCTGGACGGGGAGGCGATCAATTGCCATCACAACTACGTAGCCCGTGAAATCCACGGCAATGAACGCTTGTTCATCACACGCAAGGGTGCGATTTCAGCGCGCGAAGGCGAGCTTGGCATCATCCCCGGGAGCATGGGAGCCAAGAGCTACATCGTGCGCGGCAAGGGCAATCCGGCATCGTTCTGCTCCTGTTCCCACGGCGCAGGACGGCGCATGAGCCGGACCGAGGCCAAGCGTCGCTTCAACCGCTTCGACGTGGCAGACCAGACGCTGGGCATCGAGTGCCGCAAGGATGGCGGCGTGGTCGATGAGATTCCAGCGGCGTACAAGGACATCGATCAGGTCATGGCGCATCAGGCCGACCTGGTCGAGGTGGTGCACACGCTGCGCCAGGTCATTTGTGTGAAAGGATGAATATGAAAATGACGATCAAGCTGCCGAAACCGCGCAATCCGCTGGTTGCGCCGGCCAGGGCAAGGAAAGCAGGGGCGCATGCCGCGCACAATCCCGCGCGCCGGATACGCCGTGTCGAAAAACAAAACCTGAATCTGCTGCTTTCAGGAAGAAAGAAGGACGGTGGCGACGATGCGTGACGACATGTTCAAGGTGATCGTGGAGCGGCCGCGCCGTATCCACAGCAACGCATACAAGGGCGACGGCCGCGCTTTCCGCAATCGGGAAGACGGCCCGAGCCGGCTCGGCATGAATAAGGGTTACGACGATCGCAAAGGACTCAATGAGAACCTGGCGCCGTTGAAGCGTTTCCTGGAACGGCAAGTCAACCGGCCGTGGGACAAGGTCTACAAAGAAATCCGTGCGGCCATCGATGCACGCAGCACGGTCAAGCAGCATATCCTGCAGCACCTGGATAATTTCGTAGCGATCCAGACGCGCTGGGAAGGGACTGGCCGCAATGGCCGGGTCGTGCTGCGGCAAAACAGCTGGTCCGGGCACTATGTCGGACTGGCGGATTCCCGCGCTGAAATGTTTGTCCATCCGCTGACCGGAATCCTGCTGCGCAATCGCTTTTATACAAGCTATTGCGCGGCCAGGAACAGGCAGGAGCTCGCTCTGGAACAGGAAAAGGGCAAGATTCGCCGCGTTATTTCCGACCGTGTGCAATTGCACCTCGTCAATCAGGTCTGGTATGAGGTGACGCTGGATAAGCTGCCTGCAGCACGCATTGTCGTGCAGGAAACCGACGGCGTGGTCACCAAAAAGCCTGTCTGCGACAAACGGTGGGATGTCCTCCGCAAGGCATGGGTGACGTGCGAAAGCAAGATGCGCGTGGCGCCGGCGGGAAGCAGCCAGGATTATTACGGTTGCGCATCGCTGTATGCCATACGCAAGCGCCAGCTCAGTTCACGCGAAATCCAGGAACACCAGCTGAATGCCGCTCAAGAAAAGACCCGGATGGGTCTTTTTTTTTGTTTCCGCTATTTGCCGGAACCACCCGCGGCCGCATTTCCCGGCAGCGACATGGCGAGGACGCGCGCCACATGCAGCGCAACCGTACCGGCCCCATCGTGGATCTGGTGCCGGCAGCTGGTGCCGTCGGCGACGACGATACTGTCTTTACCAGCCTTGCGTACAGCCGGCAACAGCGCCAGCTCGGCCATGGCGATCGACGCATCGTAGTGCTCGGCTTCATAGCCGAAACTGCCGGCCATGCCGCAGCAGGAAGATTCCACCGAGTCCAGTTCAATGTGCGGGATCCATTGCAATACCGCGTGCACCGGACGAAAAGCGTCGAAGGCTTTTTGATGGCAATGCCCGTGCACCAGGACTTTGTTGCCGGGCAGCGGCTTCAGGTCCAGGTGGAAACGGCCGGCCTTTTTTTCTTTCACCAGGAATTCCTCAAAAAGATAGGCCGACGCCGCCAGCTTCTTTGCCTCTGCGCCATAACCATAATCGAGAAACTCGTCGCGCAAGGACAGCAGGCAGGATGGCTCCAGCCCGACAATGGCAATCCCGCGCTCAACGAAGGGTATCAATACATCCAGCGTCCTGCGTGCTTCCGCCTTTGCCTGTTCGACCAGGCCGGCGGACAGATAGGTACGGCCGCAACACAAGGGTTTCTGGCCTGCCACCGCATTGAAATGCACCTTGTACCCGGCGGCTTCCAGCACCGCTTGCGCCGCATGGGCGTTTTCGGGTTCCATGTAATTGTTGAAGGTATCGACGAACAGCAAGACTTCCCGTTCACCCTCTCCAGCCGACCTGGCATCGTTCAGGAAAGCATTCTTGAAGCGCGGGAAAGACCGTTGCGGCGCCAGGCCGATCTGTTTTTTCAGCCAGCCGGACAGCACAGGAATGCCGTCGGCCCAGGCTATCAGGCCGCCGATAGCGCTGGCGTAAGGCGCATACTTCGGCACAAATCCCACCAGCCTGTCGCGCAAGCTGAGGCCATGCTTGCCGGCCCACGCCGCGCGCGCTTCAATCTTGATCTTGGCCATGTCGACGCCGGTCGGGCAGTCGCGCTTGCAGCCTTTGCACGATACGCACAGGTCCAGCACTTCCTTGACCTCGGTGCTGGCCAGGCCTTCGCTGCCGAGCTGGCCCGACAGCGCCAGGCGCAGGGTATTTGCGCGGCCGCGCGTGACGTGCTTTTCATCTTTAGTAATGCGATAGCTGGGGCACATGGTGCCGGCGTCGAATTTGCGGCAATGGCCGTTGTTGTTGCACATCTCGACCAGCTTGGCCAGGCCGCCGCTCTTGTCGCCGCCGCTGCCGGGCGCGGTTTCTTCGCCGGTCAGCGGATTGCGCCTGACGTTCCAGGACGACCAGTCCAGCAAAGGACGATGCGGCAGCTCGCTATAGCCTGGGGCAAACCGGAAATTGCTTGCATCGTCCATCTTGGGCGGACGCACGATCTTGTCCGGGTTGAAGCGATTTTGCGGATCGAACAGCTCCTTGATTTCGGTGAAGGCGGCATTGATTTTCGGGCCATATTGCCAAGCCACCCATTCGCCGCGGCACAGGCCGTCGCCGTGTTCGCCCGAATAAGCGCCTTTGTATCTGCGCACCAGCGCCGAGGCAGCTTCGGCAATTTCGCGCATGTCATTGGCGCCGCCGCGGCGCATGTCGAGTATCGGCCTGACATGCAGGGTGCCGACGCTGGCGTGCGCGTACCAGGTGCCTTCGGTGCCGTATTTATGGAACACTTCGGTCAGCTGGCTGGTGTATTCGGCCAGGTGTTCCAGCGGTACGGCGCAATCTTCGATGAAGGAGACCGGCTTGCCGTCGCCCTTCATGCTCATCATGATGTTCAGGCCGGCCTTGCGCACGTCCCACAATGCTTTCTGGTCGGCCGCGCCGCGCATTTGCACCACGGAACCGGGCAACCCGAGGTCGGCCATCAATTGGTCCAGGCTGGCCAGCTTGTTCAGCAGCGCGGCGTGATCGTTTCCGGCGAACTCGACCAGCAAAATCGCTTGCGGCTGCCCTGCCAGGGCTTTTTCGATGACCGGCTTGAATGCCGGATTGCTCATGGACAGGTCGATCATGGTGCGGTCGACCAGCTCGACCGCGGTCGGGCCAAGCTTGACGATGTGCTGCGTCATGTCCATCGCCTGGTAGAAGGTCGGGAAATTGACCACGCCCAAGACCTTGTGCGCCGGCAGCAGCGCCAGCGACAGGGTGAGCTGCCGGCTGTAGGCCAGCGTCCCTTCGGAGCCGACCAGGATATGCGCCAGGTTGGCGATGCCGTCGTCGGTGTAAGCGCGCGGATTCTGGCAATCGAAGATATCGATGTTGTAGCCGCCGACCCGCCGCAGCACCTTGGGTACGCGTTCCGTGATCTCGGCTCGTTCGCGTTGGGCAATACGCTGCAGTCCGGCGGCGATGCCGCCGATGCGGCCGCCCTGCTCCATGCGGTCCAGCCGTTGAAAGCGCCCTTGCGTGCCGTCAGCCAGCACCGCATCGATGGCGGCCACGTTGTGCACCATGTTGCCGTACTCGATCGACCGCGAGCCGCAGGAATTATTGCCGGCCATGCCGCCGATCGTGCACTGGGCCGCGGTTGAGACGTCCACCGGAAACCACAGGCCGTGCGGCTTGAGCCAGGCGTTGAGATGGTCGAGGACCATGCCGGGCTCCACCGTCACGGTGCGCGCCGCGGGATCGAAATCGATGACCTGGTTCAGCCATTTGCTGTTGTCGATCACCAGCGCCTCGCCCACAGTCTGGCCGCACTGGCTGGTGCCGGCGCCGCGCGCCAGCACCGGGACCTGGTGGCTGCGGGCGATGTCCAGCGCCAGCAGCAGGTCGTCCTGGTCGCGCGGCACCGCCACCCCAAGCGGCATGATCTGGTAGATCGAAGCATCGGTGGCATAGCGGCCGCGGTCAGCCCGGCCGAACAGTACTTCGCCTTTCAGTTCGCGCCGCAACTGCGCGGCCAGCGGCGTCGCCGGCGATGGACTGTAGGGGACCAGGTGGATAGGCTTGACCAACATGATGGAGTCCTGTCAAAAACTTGAAAAATTGCTGATGCCCGGCTTAAGCCAGCTCGAAATGAATCGGCGGCAAACCCGCAACCTGGCCGATCACCAGCCCCGCTTCATCCGGGAAGTGGATGCCGGTATAGGACCCGGTTGTGACTACCGTGCCGGCAGGCAGGGTTATGCCGCGCGTGCTGCAATGGTTCACCAGCCAGCCCAGCAGGCGCCGCGGATCGCCGGCGGGATTGCCGGCGCTGCCCTTGAATATGTCCTTGCCGTTCAAGGTCAGGTGCGCCTCCGGCTTCAGGAAAGGAAAAGCGGCGTCATAGGCGATGAACTCGCCGCTGACCAGGGCGCCGTGGTTTTGCAGGTCTGCCAGCTGGTTCAGCTTGGGCACTTCCGGCCAGCCGGCGAGGCGGCTGGAAACGATCTCGATCGACGCCGCCATGCCGCCGATGTGGCGCATTACCTCCTGTTCCGGCATCGGCGCCGCGCCGGGCTGGAAATCGATGTCGAAACAAAACATGATTTCCAGCTCGATGCCCAGCACCGGATAAGCAGCGCGCTCGATGACCGTTGTGGCGGGATAGATGCGCCCAGCCGGCAAAGGCGCACCTTGTATCGGCCCCTGCTCGGATTTTGCGCCTATCTTCCAGCCGCCGATCCGTTCCTGCCTCTGCTGCAGGAACGCTTGCTGCACCAGGTAAGCATCGTCGGCGCTGGCCGGCTCCAGTTCCTGCGGGATGCATTCGACTGTCGCATGATTGCCGTATGCCGTGCCCAGCAGATGCGCCAGCCGCTGCTGTGGAGATTGCGAAGATTGCGAAGAATTCATAAAACTCCTGGTTGTAACCGTGTCTGCATGGCCGAATCGGCAGGCGCTTCTAGGCGCCGGCCTTCACCGGATTGGCCGCGCCGTCGGCCGCGCTGTGCTCGAACTTGCTGTCGGGCTGCATGCGGAACGCCAGCAGCACGCCGAATCCCATCAGGATCATGCTGCCGACGAACGGCAGTTCCCAGCTGCCGAAGCGGTCGATCAGGTAGCCGGACAGCACCGGCGAGATGATCGCCGCCAGCGCCGAACCGGTATTCATCATGCCGCTGGCAGTGCCGGAATATTGCGGAGCGATATCCATCGGGATCGCCCACATCGGGCCGATCGTCATTTCGGCGAAAAAGAAACCGGCGCTCAGGCAAAGTATCGATACGTAGACATTGTGCGTAACCAGCAGCGGCAGCAGCGACAGCAATGTCAGCAGCATGCAGACCGACACCATCTGGCTGCGCGCCCGCTTCAGGTTGCCGGTGCGTTTCAGTATCTTGTCGCTGACGATGCCGCCCAGCGTATCGCCGACCACGCCGGCGAAGAACACGCTGGAAGCGAACAGGGCGGATTTCTTGATGTCCAGGTCGTAGCTGTGCAGGAAATATTGCGGGATCCAGCTCAGGAACAGCCACAGCGTCCAGCCATAGCAGAAGTACACGATGGTCACCGGCAGCATGCGCTTGAACAGCGGCCCCCATGGAATCTTCGGCGTGTTTTTCTTGACTGCCGGCAGAATCGCCAGCTCTTCCTGGGTGATGCGCGGATGTTTCTCCGGATGTTCGGTAAACACGAATGCCCACACCAGTACCCAGACCAGGCTGATCACCCCGCAGATATAAAACGATTCGCGCCAGCCGTGGGTCGCCATGATGAACACCACCAGCGCCGGCGCGACTGCATTGCCGATACGGGCGAAGGCATGCGTGACGCCCTGCGCAAACCCGCGGTTTTCCTTGGCTACCCAGCGCGACATGGCGCTGGTGGCAGCCGGAAAGGTGGCGCCCTCGCCCAGCCCGAGCAGCAGGCGCGCCAGCAGCAGCGAAAACAGGCCGCCGGCAAAACCGGTCAGGATGGTGGCGATGCCCCACAAGATGCCGCAATAGATCAGCGTGCGTTTGGCGCCGAACTTGTCGCTGACCCAGCCGCCGATGATCTGGAACACCAGGTAGGGATAGGCGAAGGCCGAGAACACCAGGCCGATCTGCGTTTTCGACAGATCGAATTCTTTTGCAAAGCCGGCCGCGGCGGTGCTGACGTTGACGCGATCCAGGTAGGTAATGAAATACATCAGGCATAACATGATGAGCACGACCGTGGTCGCGCGCAAACGCAGGTGTTTCATTGTTGTCTCCAATATCATGGTGGTCGGCAAGCGCCGCGGGACATCTTTATCCTTGCTCCCCCGTCCTCTGCGGGACGGTGCCGGAGCTGTTTTCGCTGTTTCGCTCTCTACGCCGCCTTCAATACCGGTTTGCTCTTCTGCGCCGCCAGGTTTTCCATCGCCGCCACCACGCCGCTGCCGGCCAAAGGCACACCGGCCAGCTTCAGACCCATTTCGCAGCCGGCCAGGGTCGCCATCAGCGTCAGGTCGTTGGCTTCGCCCAGGTGGCCGATGCGGAACATGCCGCCCTTCATTTTCCCGAGGCCGGTGCCGAGCGACATGTTGAAGTTTTCATAGATGGTCTTGCGGATCGCATCGGCGTCAAAACCTGGCGGCGTCATGACGCCGGTCAGCACCGGCGAGTACAGCGCCGGATCGGCGCACTGGATTTCCAGGCCCCAGGCGCGCACCGCGGCGCGGCAGGCGCTTGCCAGCCGCTGGTGGCGCTGGAACACCTGCTCCAGGCCTTCGCCCAGGATCATGTCGAGCGCTTCCGACAATCCGTACAGCAGGTTGGTGTTGGGCGTGTAGGGCCAGTAGCCGGCCTGGTTCATCTCGATGATGTCGGTCCAGTCCCAGAATGCTTTTGGCAACCTGGCGTTCTTGCTGGCCGCGATGGCTTTCTGCGATACCGCGTTGAAGCTGATGCCGGGCGGCAGCATCAAACCCTTTTGCGATCCGGACACGGTGACGTCGACACCCCATTCGTCATGGCGGTAATCCGCCGAGGCCAGGCCGGAAATCGTATCGACGATCAGCAAGGCCGGATGGCCGGCGGCGTCTATCGCCCTTCGTACGGCGGCGATATCCGAAGTGACGCCGGTCGAAGTCTCATTGTGGACCACGCACACCGCCTTGACCTGGTGTTCGCGATCCTGGCGCAAGCGCTGTTCGATGCGGTCGGCCTGCACCCCTTGGCGCCAGCCTTCGATGCCGGGCAAGCCGAGGAACTCCGGTTTCAACCCCAGGGCTTCCGCCATTTTTTTCCAGAGCGTGGCGAAATGCCCGGTTTCGTACATCAGCACCGCATCGCCCGGGCTCAGAGTATTGGTCAGCGCCGCTTCCCAGGCGCCGGTGCCGGAAGCCGGATAGATCACTACCGGCTGCACGGTCTTGAAGATTTTCTTGATGCCTGCCAGCACCTGCAGGCCCAGCGCGCCGAATTCCGGGCCGCGATGGTCGATGGTGGGATAACTCATGGCGCGCAGGATCCGGTCAGGTACCGGGCTGGGGCCTGGGATCTGCAGGAAATGACGGCCGGCCGGGTGGAAATCTAGTGTCAACATGTATGCCTCCTTTGAACGAATTGTATTTTGCATTCAAAATACTTTATCAGCCCACATTTCAGCCGTAAAGGGATTTTTCACAATACCTGACTGGCGGCATCGGCTTAAAACCGCTGTAAACCTTTAATAATCAATGAAATATAGTGATTTTTAGCTGATTTATTCTTTTTTACATTCACTTCGGATAACCACAGCCAACGATTCTTGCGCCTGGTATTTGATGTTAAAATACGGACAAATGCGTGGAAAAAGGATTTTGAATGCAAAATGCGACAATCGGACAAGAAGAAAAAACCGCTCCCCTGGTGCCCAAACTGGAGCGTCAGCGCCTGCATGACACGGTGGTTGACCATTTGCGCAACCTGATCGTCGAAGCAGTGCTGGCGCCAGGGACCAAACTCAATGAACGGGAATTGTGCGAAACGCTGGGCATTTCGCGCACCCCATTGCGCGAAGCGCTGAAGGTGCTGGCGGCCGAAGGCTTGATAGAGATATCGCCGAACCGGGGCGCGTCGGTCTCCAAGATGTCGGAAACGGAAATCTGGGAAACCTTCGAACTGATGAGCGGCCTGGAAGCGATGTCGGGCGAGCTGGCGTGCGAGCGCATCACGCCGGTCGAACTGGCCGAGATCAAGGCCCTGCACTATGCGATGCTGGCGTGCAAGGCGCAGAACGACTTGCCCGGCTACTACAGCCGCAACCAGGCGATACACGACAAGATCAACGACGCCGCCCGCAATTCAGTGCTGCGCCAGACTTACCTGGGCTTGAACCGGCGCCTGAAAGCGCTGCGCTTCAAATCGAATTTCCAGCCGACCAAGTGGGATAGCGCCGCGCATGACCACGACGAAATGGTGAAAGCGCTGGAAGCGCGCGACGGCAAACGGCTGGCGGCGATATTGCGCCAGCACTTGCTGGACAAGCGCGATGCAGTACTCAGCGCTGCCGCTGTGCCGGGCGCCGAACCGCTGGCTTGATGCGCGCAGGGAGACGGCCGGCCGCGCGCTCACGTACTGAGCGCGGCGCGACAGGCATCAAGCCTTGCCGGCGTAGTTCTTTGGGAAAAAATGACGTTCGATCAGTTCGATCAGGATGTGCAGCACCTTGATGTGCAATTCCTGCACGCGATCGGCAAACGTGCCGCCCGGCGTGCAGATATAGACGTCGCTCAACGACGACAGCAGCTCGGCCTGCTTGCCGGACAGGATAATCACGTGCATGCCGAGGCCGCGCGCGGTTTGCGCCGCGCGGATGATGTTCTTGCTGGTGCCGCTGGTGCTCAGCGCGACCAGGCAATCGCCGGCGCGGCCGTGTCCTTCGATATAGCGCGAAAACACCTGTTCATAACCATGGTCGTTGCCGACGCAGGTCAGGTGGCCGGCGTCGCTGATCGCGGTAGCGCCCAGCGCCGCCCGGTCCAGCCGGTAGCGGCCGGTCAGTTCTTCGGCGAAGTGCATGGCGTCGCACATCGAACCGCCATTGCCGCACGAATACACGCGGCCCTTGCGTTCAAACACATCGATCAGCAGCGCAGCCGCCCGTTCGATCGATTGCAGCGCCGTGTCGTTGGCGAGCAAGGCTTCCAGCGCTTGCTGCGCTTCGGCCAGGCTGGCGTTAATGTGTTGCTTCAATTGCATACTCCGTTCGGATTAGTTAACGATTGCTGCGCGTGACGCCGGCATCGATCACGCCGTAGGGGGTGATGGTGGTGCCGCTGTCGCCGGAAGGCGATGTGACATGGCCGCAGGCTGCCAGCAGCAGGATTGTCATCAGGGAAAACAGTAAGCGCATCGTCGTCTCAAGGGGTGAATGGTAGCTCTAACAGACCTGCCGTGCAGTGAAATGTTCCGGTCAGGGCGCCAGCTTAGCCTGATCCGGGTTTTGCTGCTGCTCCTGTTTCAGCCACAGCCCGAACTCCTTCAACACCTCCACCACCTTGCGCAAGCGCTGGCCGTCGGCGGTAAGGCAGTACTCCACTTTCACCGGCACTTCGGCGTAAACCGTACGCTGCACCAGTCCCGCCGCTTCCAGGGCGCGCAGATCGAGCGTCAGCATGCGCTGGGAAATGTTCGGCACGTCGCGCCGCAAGTCGTTGAAGCGCTTGGGGCCATCCAGCAGGTAAGACACCAGCAGCATGCGCCAGCGTCCGCCCAGCAGCAGCATGGCTTCTTCCACCGAGCAGCCCGAGACATTCGTTTTCATGAAGCCACCTAAGTATAATTTATGTACCTATATAACAAAAATCTCCCTTCTTTACAATAGTAACCGCCATCACCATACTCTCCTGCGCTGCAGCGTATCGCTGCGATTCCACAGGAGAAGCGGATGATGAAACTGTATTTTGCCCCCGAGACTTGTTCGCTGTCGCCGCACATCGTGCTGCGCGAACTGGGCTTGCCGTTTGAACTGGTGAAGGTCGACAACAAGACCAAGCGCACCGCCGACGGCCAGGATTTCCTGGCCGTCAATCCGAAGGGCTACGTGGCGGCGCTGCAGCTGGAAAACGGCGAAGTGCTGACGGAGGGGCCGGCAATCGTGCAGTATCTCGCCGATCTCAGGCCGGAGGCAAAACTGGCGCCGGCCAACGGCAGCTGGCAGCGGGTGCGCCTGCAGGAATCGCTGAATTTCATCACCAGCGAAATCCATGCGGGACTGAGCCCGCTGTTCAACGCGACGCTCCCGGATAGCGCCAAGGCCGTCTTCAAGGACAAGCTGCGGCGGCGCCTGGACCAGGTCGCATCGCCCCTGGAGCAGCACGACTACCTGCTCGGCGCGCAGTTCGGCGTGGCCGATGCTTACCTGTTCACGGTGCTGCGCTGGACGGCATTGTTTTCGATCGACCTGGCCGAGTGGCCGGCCATCGCCCGTTATATGGAAAACATCGGCTCCCGCGCTACGGTGAAATCGGCGCTGGCGGCGGAAGCTGCTGCCTAGCAGCCTGTCGGACTTAGGGGATCGAAGCGAAAAAATAGCTGGGCGAGGACAGATTTTGCCGGATTCGCAGTGTCAATAGCCTAGCTATTGACCAAGAAGCCGGTGAAATATGGTCCGTCCAGGTATTTTTGCAGCCGATCATCCTAAGTCCGACAGGCTGCTAGAGCCCAGGCAAATCAGGAAATCGAACGCACCACGCCGCCATCCACACGCAAGGCGGCGCCGGTGGTAGCCGAAGCCTGTACCGAAGCGAGATAGACCACCATGTTGGCGACTTCCTCCACCGTGGCGAGGCGCTGGATCAGCGAGCTGGGGCGGTGTTCTTTCAGGAAGTTGCGTTCCAGCGCTTCACTCGCGATACCCTGGTCGCGCGCCATCGAGGCAAAGAAATCGCCTACGCCTTCGGAGCGGGTCGGCCCCGGCAACACCGCGTTGACGGTGACGCCGCTGCCGGCCAAGGTTTCGGCCAAGCCGCGCGAAACTGCCAGCAAGGCCGTCTTGGTCATGCCGTAATGAACCATTTCCTTGGGAATCTGCAAACCCGATTCGCTCGACAGGAACTGCACCCGGCCCCAGCCGCGCTTGACCATGCCCGGCGCGTAGTGGCGCGACAGGCGCACCGCGCTCATCACATTGACGTCGAAGAAACGCTGCCATTCGTCATCGGTAATATCGAAGAAAGGCTTGGCTTCGAAGATGCCCAGGTTGTTGATCAGGATGTCGGTTTCCAGCACTTGCTTGAACAGCAGGGCGGCGCCGTCCGCGGTGCCGAGGTCGGCGGCAATGCCTTGCAGGCGGGCGGCAGGAACTTTGCCGCGGATCTGCTCCAGAGCCTGGTCGACCCGTTCCTGGGTACGGCCGTTCACTACCACCGTCGCCCCCGCCTGCGCCAGGCCGAGCGCAATCGCCAGGCCGATGCCGGCAGTCGAGCCGCTCACTACTGCATGTTTGTCGCTTAGATCGATTTTCATGGAATTCTCTCCGTAAGTTACGCAATGCACACTTGCCGCTGCACTGGAATCATAGAGGAAATCCGGGATCGGCATTTTTGCGCCCCGAACACGCGCACTAGGAACCCCGGGCGCAATCGACAATCAGCCGCATCAGTTCGTCAAACTCGTCCGGGCGTTCTTGGCTCAACAGCGGAAACAGGCATTGGTGGTCGGTCCCGGCCACTACCCGCAACTGGCGCGAACGGGCTTTTTGCGCCGACTGCAGCAGCCGTTCCGGTATTTCCAGGGGAATCACGGCGTCGTGCTCGGCCGCGATAATCAGCAGGTTGCCGGTGAATTCTGCCAGGATCGCCCAGGCGTCGCTGTCGGCCCAGCTGCGATGGCGCCGGATGATCGCCGAGAACCGCGGGCCGAACGGCAGCGCGTAGGCGGCGGGTTCATACACCCCGGGCACGATCAGGACCAAGGCGGCGACTTGCTGCGTTTGCGTCAGCTTGATGGCGTTGTAAGCGCCCATGCTGCTGCCGAATATCACCAGCGGCTGCGCCAGCTTGCGGGCCGCAATCACCGCTTCGGCCTGGCGAGTGCGGCTGGCCAGTGAAGAATTTTCCAGCAAGCCGCCGGTATCGCCATGGCCGATGCAATCGAACGAGGTGCTGGCCACGCCGCGCGCCTGCAGCGCCGGCCGCAAACCCGAGCGGCTGGCGGTGGCGCGCGAACTGGCGCCGGCGCCGTGCAGTATCAAGGCATGGCAAGAGGAAGCGGCAGGATGGAAATCGCCTTTCAGCAAGAAATTTTCGTAGGGGACTTCAAAGGATTCTGTGGCTTGCATGATCGGCGGAAAATAAGTGTCAGGCGTAAGTATGCGCCGGCTGCCCGGACCAAGAGTCCAGGCAGCGGTCGAGAAAAATCAGCGCATGTTGCCGGTGTGGCCCAGCGAATAACGGCCCGGCTGCGGCCAGACGGTGAGGCCGTGCGGCTCCATGCCGACCGGGATCGACTTGACCGCGCCGCTGGTGGTGTCGATGGCGTACACGACATCGTCGAAACGGCCGGACAGCCATAGCATCTTGCCGTCCGCGCTGACATTGCCCATGTCAGGGCTGCCGCCGCCCGGGATCGGCCAGTTCGCCACCACCTGGCGCGTGGCGAAGTCGATCACCGAAATGCTGCCCTTGCCGCGGCGGCCGCCGTGGACCTTGTTCGAGCCGCGGTTGGAGACGTACAGCTTGCTGCCGTCGCGGCTCGGGTACAGGCCATGGGTGCCGGTGCCGGTCTTGATGAAACCGGTCTTGGTGAAACTGTCGCCGTCGATCACATAAACGCCGTCAGCCATCATGTCGGCCACAAAAAACGCCTTGCCGTCCGGTGAAATGCGGATGTCCTGCGGCATGCCTTTCTTGTCCAGCAGCAGGTAGCCGAGCACCTTGCGGTTGACCATGTCGATCTTCGCCAGCTTGCCGCCGAACTCGCAGGTGAACAGGGCGTATTTGCCGTCGATCGAAAAATCGGCGTGGTTGATGCCCTTGCATTCCGGCACCGGCAGGCTCGACTTCAGCGCCATCGTATGCGGATCGCGGAAATCGAGCTGGGCATGGGCTTCCACCACCACGATGGCTTCCTTGCCGTCGGGCGTGAAATACATATTGTAGGGATCGTCCACCGCCACTTCCTTGCCCGGCTTCGCAGTCTTGGGATCGATCGGCGTCAGGCTGCCGTCGGGCCGGCCTTCGGCATTGTTCGCTACCCACAGGGTCTTCAGGTCCCAGGCCGGCACCACATGCTGCGGGCTGTAGCCGACGCGGAATTTCTCGACCACCTTGAAGGTCGCCGGATCGATCACGTAGACATCGTTGGAACGCAGGTTAGGCACATAAATGCGCGGCAGCGCGTCAGCTACTACTGGACTGAGGCGGCCGGCGCCGGCTTCGCTGTACAGGTTGGCGGGATTGACCACGGGCGGCATGCCGGCCACGGTGGCGATGGCGGGCGCGGCGGAGGCGCCGGCGGCGAGGGACAGCATGGCCAGGGCACCGCTGACAGAGATTGCGAGGCGCGACAGACGGCAAGAACGAAATTGCATGATGGTTCCTTGATTAAATAAGCAGCAAAGTAATGTCGGTGATTGAAGCGATGGTTTAGCGCGCAGCCGTCTCGGCCTTGAGCGCCTTGACGGTCTGCGTCACGATGTTGTCGATGCCGAGCTGGCCGATTTCAGCGCTGGAGCGGCGCGGATCGCCGCCGTACACGCCGTCGGCCAGGCCGAGCTTGGGACCGCTGCGCAGGCTGTCTTGGCGCACCATCTGCGGCGCCACGGCCAGCTGCAGCGAGGTGTCGGCCAGTCCGGCGTGGGTGCCGATTTCATCGTCGCGATAACCCCGCTTGCGCAGTATCTCGGCATAGCCGTCCGAGCTGGCGGCGTAATATTCCGGCGGCAGGATGGCGCGGGCCGGCGAACCGGCCCAGCTCTTGTTCAGCTGCGCCACGGCTTTCTTGATATCGTTCTGGTAGCCGCCGTGGTCGCCCAGGAACACGATGTTCTTGAAACCGTGGACCTTGAAGCTGTTGGCGGCCGATTCCAGGGTCTTCTGGAAGACGTCGTCCGGGATCGTGATGGTGCCGGGAAAGCGCATGTGCGATGTCGGCGGCGCAAAATTGCCTTCCGGTACGTAAGCGATCACCGGCGCCACCAGTGCATTGCCCAGTCCTTCCGCGATCCGCTGCGACAGGATCTTCACCCGCACATTGTGTTTGCCGAGCGCGACATCGGGGCCGCTTTGCTCGGTCGCGCCGATGGGAATCAGGATGGTGGTCTTGCCGGCCTGGACCTGGCTGCGCAGCTCGGTCCAGGTCAGCTCTTCAAGGAAGACGGTTTTCGGCGTTTGCGCAAAGGCGATCTGTGTGGCGGTGAGGAAAAGGGCGGCAACGAAAATCCGTCGTGGTGACAAGAGCATGAACATTCCTCATGAAAAATCCGGGTCAAGTGTGTACGCTGTCGGCGCAAGGCCGGCAACCGGCATATGACGCCGGATCGGCACACAGGTTCCTGGCTCATTCTACTCTGCCGGATATGAGGATAGGGACGGGGGCAATCCGGGCGTCCTGGAGCGCCCGGCCTGCAGCGGTTACTGGTAGTTATTCCAGCGCATGCTGCGCTCGTCGGTGGCTTCCTTGATCAGGTGGCGCGCCCGCACAGGATCGCGCTCGCCGTCCTGGCCGCCGCCCTCCAGGCTCATGGCCAGGGCCTGTATCGCCACCGGGAAATCGCCCTCGGCCGAGCGTTCCAGCCATACGCGGGCCAGCTGCGGATTCTGCTCTACGCCTTCGCCCGCGGCATAGGCGTTCGACAGCAGGAACATCGCTTGCGCGTTGCCCTGCTTGCTGGCTTCCAGCAGCCATGTAGCCGAAAGTTGCAGGTTGCGCGGCACGCCCTCGCCGTATTTCGCCATGCGGGCCAGCATGAAACTGGCTTTTGCATTGCCCGATGCAGCGGCACGCTCATACCAGCTCCAGGCTTGGGCCTGGTCAAGCTTGAGTCCCAGGCTGCCTTGATAAAAAGCCTGGGCCAGCTGGAACCGGGCTTCCTGGTCGCCGGCGGCCGCCGCTTTCTGCAGCCATGCGCCCGCTTGCGCGGACTGGTCGGGAATCGACGCCAGCGCCAGCGCCAGTTCGCGCTGCGCCACCGGACGGCCAGCCGCGGCCCAAGCCTGCAACTGGGCAATCGCGCCGGGCTGGCGGCCGTGCAGGGCAAGCATGCCGACCGATTCGATCCGTGCATTGTCCGGCACTACCTCGCCGGTACATGCGCCCAGCGACGCAGCCAGCAGCAAGAGCGTTATCGCCAGCGGTTTTTTGATTGCCGTCATTTGCTCAGATCGATGGCGTATTTGGCAAAACCGCTGGCGTCCAGCGCGCCTTCCGCCGTTACCCGGCCCAAGCCCAGCGCTTGCGCCACCGCCAGCTTGCCCGGCGCGGAACGCAGGAATACCGGGCCTTGCGTGCTCACCTTGACGAAACTCCAGCTTTGTCCGCTGCCGTTTGCCGCATTGGTGACCTTGCCCTGTTTTTTCAGGTACGCGCTGACCACCGCCTGGTTGGCGTCCGGCGATTTGATGATGGTCTTGCTGCCGTCTATGCCCGGCACGTTGCCGCCGCCGCCCGCGCGGTAGTCATTGGTGGCGACGATGAAATCGTCGGCATCGGCGACTGCCTTGCCGGCGTATGTCAGGTTGACGATGCGGCTGCCGGCCGGTTTGGTGACGTCGATCTGGTACTGCATCGCGTTGTTTTCGGCATAGAACACGTCGTAGTTGAAAATCGTCGAGTAGGACGGCACCAGGTCTTGCTCGCCGGCGCTGGCCGGATTGATCGTGGCGAACTGCCTGGCCGCGGCTTCCAGCCAGTTTTTCAGATCGGAGCCCTTGATCTTCACCGCCTGCGGGTTGTTGTTGCCGTACAAGTACAGATCGCCCGGATTGCGTACCTGCAGGCCGAACGGCGCGGCCGGAGACGCGCCCGGAGCGACGTCGGTAAAGTCGGTCGGACCGTTGCGGCCGGCCTTGAACGGCGCGCTGCAGGAAATCACCGGGATCGACTTGTAGCTCGCCAGCACCGGATCGGTAGAGCTGGCGAGGAAGGTTTTCACATAGTCGATCTGCGCCTGGTTGACGATCTGGATCGCGCTGACATCGCCCACCAGCGAAAAGTAGGCAGACATCTCGAAATCGGTGGTGGTGCCCAGCGGCTGCGTGGCATAAGACAGGGTAGCCTGGTGTTCAGTGGCGACCAGCGGCGCAATCGAAGGATCGGCGTCGATGATGGTCTTGCCGTCTGCATATTTGAAGCCGCGCGCTTCGACGCTGGTCTGGTCTTTCTGCACCACCCATTTGCCGCCCTGGTATGTCAGCACCATCTTGATGATGCCCAGGCGCCGCCCCCAGCTTTGCGCCATCACTGCCGGAATGCCGTTGACCAAGCCTTTGCTGGTATCCACCAGGGTGCTCGGCAGGGCTGCCAGCGAAGCATCGATGGCCGGCGCGCCGGCTTCGCGCGCCTGCGGGAAGATCAGGTGGGCATGGCCCAGCATCAAGGCGTCGATGCCGGTGCTGGCCAGGTACAGGCTGCCGTTTTCCATCTTCGGGCTGTAAGGCGAAGCATCCAGCCCGCCGTGCGACAGGGCGACCACCAGGTCGGCGCCCTTGCTGCGCATTTCCGGCACATATTTGAGCGCCGATTCCTGCACGCCGTTGACCATTACCTTGCCGGCCAGGTTTTTCTGGTCCCAGTCCATG
The DNA here is from genome assembly GCF_059418905.1 of Collimonas sp. GW821-FHT07E08. Lineage (NCBI taxonomy): Bacteria > Pseudomonadati > Pseudomonadota > Betaproteobacteria > Burkholderiales > Oxalobacteraceae > Collimonas > Collimonas sp. GW821-FHT07E08. Next base: position 57,783 of record NZ_JBWKQR010000006.1, read on the forward strand.
ATCTGCGGCGGCACGAAGCTGATGATGCCGACGTTCAGCGTCACGTTCATGCTGCCGCCGTCAGGCTTGGTAGCGGTGAACTGCTTGGCGATCAGGGCATAGGGATTGAAGATCGGCTTGCCGGACGATACCCCGACCACGTTGGACAGCACCAGCGGGAAGTTGGGGGCGCCGCAGCTGCTGCCTTTTTGCACGCCCGGCACGCCGAAGTCGGTATTGGTGATCTGGCTCAGGAAATCCAGGCCGTAGTTGAATTCGTGGTTGCCCATGCCGGCGCCGTCGTACTTCAGGGCGTTCATCACCTTGTGCACCGCCAGCGTGCCGCTGCAGGTCACCGGCGCGGCAACCGCCTGGTAATCGCCGAGCAGCGTGCCCTGGATGACATCGCCGTCGTCCAGCAGCAGGTTGTTGGGATTTTCCTGGCGCGCGCCCTTGATCAGGGTTGCAGTGCGTTCAAGGCCGAGGCTGGTGTCGGCTTTCAAGCCGTAATAGTCGTAGCTCAGCACGTTCTGGTGAATGTCGGTAGTCTCCAGTAGTCCGAGCTTGAGTACCGTTCCCTCGGGAATCGCACTGTCGGGACTATTGACGCCGAGGTTGCTGCTGCCATTGCTGCCGCAGGCGGAAACTGCCAAGGCGGCGAGGGCGGTCAGGCACATCTTTTTATGCATGGGAACTTTCGGAAATATTGTCGGGGCTTGTCTTGATAAGAAGCTGGCGCCACTGTTACGCGCTTTTGGGGCGTTCCGGGCGGAAATTATATTTTGGAAATATTTCCTGATCATTACATTACGTTACATGCGCCGGCGCCTTGCGCGCCGGCAGGGTTTTGTTCTACAACCGTTATTTCGGCATGAATCGCGGCACGAATCGCGGCATGACGGATCGAGACAGTTTGCTTAAACTAATTGCCCGATTAAACGTCCATTCAGTTCTGGGCCCGTTTTCTATTGATTGCCTGGAAAGCATGTTTTGTACCAAGGCAAAACCGTATTCAAAGGAGGATTTCACTCGTTGTCGATAGTTATTTTGAATCGAAACACAAAATTAAATCAATTATACAAATGAACCAACCTGGTTTATCGTTGCTACCTAGAATTCTTCAACCCCAGCCTTAGTAAGGAAAACACTATGTCTTTGATCAACACCCAAGTTAAGCCATTCTCTGCAACTGCTCTCCATAACGGCAAGTTCGTGCCCGTCACCCAGGAAACCCTGAAGGGTAAGTGGTCGGTATTCGTGTTCTACCCGGCTGACTTCACTTTCGTCTGCCCGACAGAACTGGAAGACCTGGCCGACAACTACGCCGAATTCCAGAAACTTGGCGTGGAAATCTACGGCGTGTCGACCGACACCCATTTCGCCCACAAGGCATGGCACGACACATCGGACGCCATCAAGAAAGTGAACTACCCGCTGGTTGGCGACCCGACTGCAACCCTGTCGCGCAACTTTGAAGTGCTGATCGAAGAAGAAGGCCTGGCGCTGCGCGGCACTTTCGTGATCAACCCGGAAGGCCTGATCAAGCTGTACGAAATCCACGACAACGGCATCGGCCGCGACGCTTCTGAACTGCTGCGCAAGGTCAAGGCAGCGCAATACGTCGCATCGCACCCAGGTGAAGTTTGCCCAGCCAAGTGGAAAGAAGGCGAAGCAACCTTGACGCCATCGCTGGACCTGGTCGGCAAGATCTAATACCCGCAAGTGTTTTACGGTTCGAGCCCTGCATGGGCTCGGGCCGAGCCGTACCCCTATTTATCGTCACGAATGCAAGGAACCGCCATGCTGGATGCAAATCTCAAAACCCAATTGAAAAGCTATTTGGAAAAAATCGTGCAACCGATTGAGATCGTTGCGTCGCTGGACAACGGTGACAAGTCTCGTGAACTGCAATCGCTGCTGCAGGAAATCGCGACGCTGTCGGATCGCATCACGCTGATCGAGCGCAGCGACGACAACGAACGCAAGCCGTCTTTCTCCATCAACCGCCCAGGCGTCGATACCGGCATCCGCTTTGCCGCGATTCCGATGGGCCACGAATTCACTTCGCTGGTGCTGGCCCTGCTGCAGGTCGGCGGCCACCCGGTGAAACTGGATGAAGCCGTGATCGAGCAGATCCGCAACCTGGATGGCGATTACGTATTCGAAACCTATATCTCCCTGTCTTGCCAGAACTGCCCGGAAGTAGTGCAAGCCTTGAACGTGATGGCGCTGATCAATCCGCGCATCCGCCAGGCCACCATCGACGGCGCGCTGTTCCAGGACGAAGTGGAGAAACGCGAAATCATGGCGGTGCCTACCACTTACCTCAACGGCGAGGTGTTCGGCCAGGGCCGCACCAGCGTCGAGGAAATCCTCGCCAAGCTCGATACCGGCGCCGGCGCCCGCAAGGCGGTCGAACTGAGCGCCAAGGCGCCTTACGACGTGCTGATCGTCGGCGGCGGTCCTGCCGGCGCGGCAGCTGCCATCTATGCAGCGCGCAAGGGCATCCGCACCGGCGTGGTGTCGGAACGTTTCGGCGGCCAGGTGCTCGATACGCTGGCGATCGAAAACTTCGTTTCGGTGCAGGAAACCGAAGGACCGAAGTTCGCCACCGCGCTGGAGCAGCACGTCAAGAGCTATGAAGTCGACATCATGAACGTGCAGCTGGCCTCGGCGCTGGTGCCGGGCAAGCTGATCGAAATCAAGCTGGCCAACGGCGGCTCGCTCAAGAGCAAGACCGTGGTGCTGGCTACCGGCGCCCGCTGGCGCGAAATCAACGTGCCGGGCGAACGCGAATACCGCAACCACGGCGTCGCCTACTGCCCGCACTGCGACGGCCCGCTGTTCAAGGGCAAGCGCGTGGCGGTGATCGGCGGCGGCAATTCCGGCGTGGAAGCGGCGATCGACCTGGCTGGGCTGGTGTCGCATGTGACGCTGATCGAATTCGGCGGTGAGCTGCGCGCCGACGCCGTGCTGCAACGCAAGCTGCACAGCCTGAAAAACGTCACCGTGATCACGTCGGCGCAAACCACCGAAATCACCGGCGACAGCAAGAAGGTCAACGGGCTGGTCTACAAGGACCGCAAGACCGATGCCGTGCACACGGTGGAGCTGGAAGGCGTGTTCGTGCAAATCGGCCTGGTGCCGAACACCGAATGGCTGAAGGGCACGATTGCCTTGTCGCGCCATGGCGAGATCGAAGTCGACGCCAAAGGCCAGACCTCGATCCCGGGCGTGTTCGCCGCCGGCGACGTCACCACCGTGCCGTTCAAGCAGATCGTGATCGCGGTCGGCGAGGGCGCCAAGGCGTCGCTGAGCGCATTCGACCACCTGATCCGCAGTTCGGTGTCGGATGAAGAAGATGCCGCCGCTGCAGCCGAAACTGTCGCTGCCTAAGAAGTAACCAACCTGCCGTAGCGTTTTGCGCCAGCCCGGTTCCGCGGCTGGCACAAAACGCTACGGCGGGCTCCTCTGCTCCCATGTTTGTCTGAAACGCAACGCGACAGCAATGCCGCGGGGCTTTTCCCTGCGCGACCCCTTTTGTAAACTGCCCGAAAGCTTCGCGGTGCTAATATTATCGGTCTCACTGTCCCGTTCCATGAATGCGTTCTCAAGAGGATTCCATGAATAGCCCAATACCTAAGCAAATCCCCGCCACGCTGATTCCCGGCGACGGCATCGGACCGGAAGTAGTCGAAGCCACAGTCAAGGTGCTGGAGGCGCTTGGGTCGCCGTTTTCCTGGGATATACAGCAAGCGGGCGTGGCCGGCGTCACCAGCGCCGGCGATCCGCTGCCGGCAGCCACGCTGGCCAGCATCCGCAAGAACAAGCTGGCCCTCAAGGGCCCGCTGACCACGCCGATAGGCGAGGGCTTCCGTTCCTCCAACGTGCGCCTGCGCGAGGAATTCCAGCTGTACGCCAATGTGCGCCCGGCGGTGACCATCGTGCCGGGCCGCTTTGAAGATATCGACATCGTGCTGGTGCGGGAAAACATCGGCGGCTTCTATGTCGCGCACGAGTACTACATCCCGGTCGGCGACGATCCGCGCGCGGTAGCGGTTTCCACCGGCATCAACACGCGCGACGCCTGCAAGAAGATTGCGCGCTTCGCCTTTGAATACGCGCTCAAGAACGGCCGCAAGAAAATCACCGTGGTGCACAAGGCCAACATCCTCAAGGCGCTCACCGGCATCTTCCTCGAAGCCGCGCGGGAAATCGCACGCGAATATGAAGGCAAGGTACAGATGAACGACATGATCGTCGATGCCTGCGCCATGCAGCTGGTGCTCAATCCCTGGCAGTTCGACATGCTCCTGTGCACCAACCTGTTCGGCGACATCCTGTCCGACCAGATGGCCGGCCTGGTAGGCGGCCTGGGCATGGCGCCGGGCGCCAACATCGGCGACGACTGCGCGATCTTCGAAGCGGTGCACGGCTCGGCGCCGGACATCGCCGGCAAGGGCATCGCCAACCCGATTTCCCTGCTGCTGGCAGCGGGGCAGATGCTGGACCATGTCGGCCACAAGGACCTGGCGCTGCGCCTGCGCACCGCGATCACCGATACGCTCAACAAAGACCATGTGGCTACCGGCGACCTCAAGGGCAAGGCATCTACCCGCGAATTCACCGAAGCGATCATACGCAGGCTGCAGGCCGCCTGAATTGCAACACTCGTCGAACCCTGATCTTCCTTTCATCTGAGATCCAATCCTGCCGCCAGCATGCACCGCTGGCGCGCAGCGCCCCCTGCATCGTCATCAGGCAGTAACAAACCCCCGTTAGACTCAACGCCGCTGATGCGCGACCTTGCCTATCCGGCCAAGGCGATGCGCTCAAATCAATCCTGGTGTTCAGACCAACTGAGGGACGATGATGGATTCAAGAGCGAGACGTAATTTCCTGCGCGCCGCAGCCGCAGCCGGCGCCACCTTCGCGCTTCCCGACGCCATCCAGAAAGCGCTGGCCGTGCCCGCCAACAACCGCACCGGCACGATTGCAGACGTCGAGCATGTCGTCATCTTCATGCAGGAAAACCGCTCGTTCGACCATTACTTCGGCATGCTGGCCGGCGTGCGCGGCTACGGCGATCCGCGCGCCATTTCCCTGCCCGGCGGCAAGCCGGTCTGGTACCAGCCAACGCCGGCAGGCGCTTCCTACGTGCTGCCCTATCATTTCGACGCGCAAGGCACCAACGCCACCAAGGTCGGCCTGAACCACAGCTGGAAAGGATCCGAAAACACCTGGAAGAACTGGGACGCCTGGATCGCCAAGAAGGGCGCCAAGACCATGGGCTACTTCGACCGCGGCGACCTGCCTTTCTACTATGCGCTGGCTGACGCTTTCACCATCTGCGACGCCTACCACTGTTCGATCTTCGGGCCGACCGATCCGAACCGCTTTTACGCCTTGTCCGGCACCGCCGGCGACAACATCACCGGGCTGAACCAGGGCAGCCTCTACAACGCCAGCCCGATCTACAACGGCGATATCAACAACGACGACATCAGCCCCGCAACCATCGCCGGCGCACCGAACTGGAAGACTTATGCAGAGGTGCTGGAAGCCAACAACGTCAGCTGGAAGGCTTACCAGGAATTCGATAACTACGGCGACAACTACCTGGCCTATTTCAAGCAGTTCCGCGTCGAAAGCGACGGCAGCAGGTTAAAACCGACCTCGCCCCTGTATCTCAAGGGACGGGCCTTGATCCCTGGTTCGACCGCAGGCAACACCGCCGGCACCAAGGGCGACCTGCTGGTCCAGGCATTCAAGCGCGACATCGACGGCGCCGACGGCAAGACCGCCTTGCCGCAGGTATCGTGGATCTTCGCTCCGTATGAATACTGCGAACATCCCGAAGCCTCGCCCAATGCCGGCGAGGATCTCTCATCGCGCCTGCTGGATGCGCTCGCCAGCAATCCCGAAGTCTGGTCGAAAACGGTTTTCCTGATCAACTACGACGAGAACGACGGCTTTTTCGATCACGTGCCGTCCAACATCCCGCCGCTGAGTGCCGACAAAGGCCTGACCACGCTAGCCGATCCGACCAAAGGCGAACTCTACGGCCAGGAGTCGAAAGGCTTGGGGCCGCGCGTGCCGATGATGGTGATTTCGCCGTGGAGCAAAGGCGGGCGCGTCTGTTCCCAGCTGTTCGACCACACCTCGGTGCTGCGCTTCCTTGAGGAGTGGCTGGCGGCAGGCAAGGGCCTCGACAGGGAAAAAGTCAGTTGCGCGAATATCTCGCCATGGCGCCGCGCAGTGTGCGGCGACCTGACGTCCGCCTTCGATTTCAAGAATCCCAACAAGGCATGGCCGCAGATCACGCCGGCGCCGCCTTACCACGAAGTGAATTCGCCGGTAGATGCGATGCCGCCGGCACAACAAACGCTGCCGCAGCAGGAAACCGGCCTCAGGCCGCGTCCGGCTTGCCCGCTGCCGTACCAGCTTTGCGTCGACGGCAAGATCGCGGCATCCTCGGGACACCGGGAACTGACGCTGAAGTTCGGCAACACCGGCCGCAGCGGCGCGGCCTTCATCGCCTACTCGAACCTGCGCACCGACGGGCCGTGGCATTACGCAGTCGAAGCGGGCAAGAGCCTGCCTGAAGCCAGTATCGGCAACTGGACGAGCAATGGCTACGAACTGCGCGTGCACGGACCAAACGGATTCTTCAGGGAAATGCGCGGCAGCTTCTTGAACGCAAACAACGGCTCGCCCGAGGTGCGCGCCCATGACGACTTTTTCCGCGCCGCGCTGGTGCTGACGCTGTCCAACCAGGCAGGGTCCAAACCCTGCACCTTCACCGTCACGCACAACTCAGGTCCGTTCGCCAAGGTGCCGGGACGCTATACAGTGGCAGCCGGACAGGCGCTGAGCATACCGATGCCGGTGTGGGCCGCCAAGGGCTGGTACGACTTCAGCGTGAAAGCCGATGCCGACGCCAGCTTCTGGCGCCGGCTGGCAGGCCACGTGGAAAGCCCCTGGCCGGCATGGACCGATCCGCAGATCGGCGTCGTGGCGCCGTCAAGATTGTCGACATCGACGCCGGTCGTGCGCCAGGGCGGCACAATCGTCTTCGACTACAGCACGCCGATCCAGAAACTGAACAGCCGCAACTGGATCGGCATATTCCCGTTAAGCAGCGCGGCGCCCGACCAGGCAGGCTACAGAACCTACAGCGTGTACCAATACGCATCCTCGCTCAGCGGCCAGGTCACCCTGGATATCCGCAAGCTTGCGCCCGGCTCGTACAAAGCCTGGTTCCTTGCCAACGACGCTTATGCGGAACAACTGGCCGGGCCGGTTGTTTTCACCGTGGTCGCCTGATCACCAGGAGAAGCTGCCGCTGCCCTGGATCGCCATCTTGCCGCCGTTGGCGGCGCTGGCGCCCACCGCCAGCTGCGTATGCTGCGAAACGCTGGAAGCAAAAGCCACCCCCAGCGCGCCGTAGCCGCCATAGCTGGCGGTGCCGACCGCGATGCCGCTGCTGTCGCCGCGCGCCATATACACATGCGGGATGGCCATCGCTTGCGCCGTGGCGCGCGCAGCGTAACTCTTGCTCTGGTTCAGCGTATCCTGCGCCGCAGCCTTCATCTGGTTGAGGTTGACGGCATCGGTGCCTTCGGTGCCTGCTGCGACATTGCTGACCTGGCGCTCGCCGCCGGCATAACCGACCGACACCGTATTCGCCCGCGCCGCAACCGAACCTTGTCCCAAGGCTACCGAATTGGCAGCGGAAGCCACCGCATTGGCGCCCAGCGCAACCGAATTGTTGCCGCTGGCGATCGCATTGTTGCCGACCGCCGTGGCCGGATCCGCAATCGCCTTGGCGCCGGCGCCGATCGCCACCGAGCCGGCAAAACTGGCGGTAGCGCCGGCGCCGACGGCAACCGTGTTGTCGCTATCGGCGCTGGCGTTGTTGCCTTGGGCGACAGCATTGGCGCCCTTGGCGCTGACGCCGTTGCCGCAGGCAATGCCGCCGCCGGCGCCGACACGGCAAGCGCCGCTGTTGAACAAGGACACCAGCGCCTTCTGCATGTCGGTCAGCTGGCCGACGTTGGCCGCATCGGTAGCCGCGGTGCCGGCAGCGACGTTATTGATCACCGTACCGTTGCCGCCGTTGGCATTCAACACCAGGGCGGTGCCGCCGCTGTTGTATTGGGGCGGGTTGCCGGCAGCGCCGTTGCTGCCGGCGGCGCCCGTATTGCCGGAACCGACTGCCTGCTCCAGCTTGGTCGCCCGATTGTCGATCACGCCCACTTGCGTATTGAGCGTGGTGAACGAAGAACGCATGCCGGTCATCCAGACATCGACGGCGGAGAAGGCGTCACCGACCTTGGAGGAAGCCACGCCCTGGATCACATAAGACGGCGCCACCAGCCCGCCGGCAGCGTTGATGGAGGCATTGCCGCCCAGCGCCGACACCACGGCGCGGTATTGTCCAAGGTTGGTGGCGTCGGTATCGGCAGTGCCCGCCGCCAGGTTGGTGATCTGGCGCTGGAACGGCCCGGTGACGACACCGCTGCTGTCCGATACGCTTTGCGCGCTGCCCACCGAAACGGTATTGGCGCGGTCGGCCACCGAATTGGCGCCAAGCGCCACGCTGTTGTCGCTGTTGGTCCGGCTCAGCCGGCCCAGCGCGGTGCTGTTCTTGCCATTGACCAGCGCCGACTCTCCTAGCGCCGTGCCGTTGACGTCAAACACATTGGCGTTCGCTCCCAGCGCCGTGCTGCCGGTCTCGCCGGCAAAACTGTTGGCGCCGAAAGCCGACGCGTTGGCCTTGGCGGCCGCCGCATAAGCGCCCACAGCGGTAGTGTTGCCGTCGCTGGCCAGGGCGCCTGTGCCCAAGGCCGTCGCCTGGGCGCCCGAGGCCACGCTGCTGCTGCCGGCAGCCACGGCATCGGCGCCCGTGGCCTTGGCGTCATCGGTGCCGTCGTTCAAGCCCTTGGCCTGAAAGTATGCAGGCACAGCCTGTGCGCCGGCCTCTACCGGTAGCCAGCCCAGCGCAGCAATGCACACGCTCATTTGCAACAGCGCAAAACCAGGTACGCCGTCTCTTCCACATTTGCGGTTATTCATCATCGGAAATTCCCAAGGCTAGAGTAAAGGAAGGCAGGAGTCAGTGCCAGGCTGCGAACTGCGCGTCGGCCTTGCTGCCGACCAGGCACATCTTCAGGCTCTGCGCCTGCGCCGGCTTGAACAGCTTGGCTTCCAGCCGCGATTGCACGTAGCGGCCGGTACAGTCGCGATAGTCGCCGACGGTGGCCGAGGTCTTGGCGCACAGCTTGAGGTTGGTCAAGGCGTTGGCGCCCGGGATCAGGCCGCCCGGGGAGGAGATCGGCACACTGGTGGCGCAATCGAGCAGGCTCAACGGACCGCGGTTGACGCTCCAGCCGATATCCATGAACAGCGCCGGCGTCAGGTCGAGGTCGGCCTGGGCGATCACGGTGGCGCTGGCGCTAGGCGCCATCAAGGCGGTAGGCACCGTCAACTGGTCGAAATGCGAGATGGTCGATCCCGGCAAGAATCCCGGCGGCGCATAGAGCTTGACGCGCCGTACAGCCTGGCCGTTGGCATCCACGCCATCCGCCAGCACGGCAGCCAGGTGGCGGTCCGCATAGGGCCCGATGCCCGCCGCAGCCAGTCCTTGCAGGTTGGCCTTGAGCTGGTTGCCCAGTGCTTGCGTCACCAGCACAGTCGGGATGGTGATCTGCGCCGCCACGTTGGCGTCGCCGGCGGCCATCGGCGCCAGCGCGTCAGGCTTGTTGCTGGCGATGACCACCGCCACCGCGCCGGCCTGCTGGGCATTGAGCGTCTTCTGCGAGAAATTGCAGACGCCGCGGTCGATCAGGGCGATGCGGCCGGCGAGCGCCGCGCCGTTGGTGACCGGCAGGCAGCCGTCGGTATGGATGACGTTGCCGGCATCGGTATAGGTGGCTTGCACCAGGTTGCCGGTAAACGCCGCGCTGCTGGCGGGCGAACCGAAATCCGCGGTGGCGAACGGGTTATAACCTGCGGCCGCGGCCGGCGCCGAGATGTGCAGGGCGATTTCCGGCTGCAGCTTGATCGGCACTTCCGTCGTCACCTGCGGCCCGGTCCACACCAGGTTGTCGCTGATGCGGGCGGCGGCGCGCTGGGCGTCGCTCATCGCATTCCAGTCGAGGCCGCCGGCGCTGCGCATGTAGCGGTTGTAGATCCGGCTCGGGTCTGCCGCGGCGCGCACGGTGGAATTGTCGCCGGTAAAACCCAGCCCGTGGCCGATTTCGTGGGTGACCACATCGAGGAAATTGGTCTGTCCCTTGGGCGTGCGTCCATCCAGCCCGTAATACCAGCCCTGGCCGGCGCCGCCGACATCGATGTCGGTGGTGAACTGCGACTGGATATCGTCTTTGCCCGGGTTGTTCTGGGCGCCGCGCAAGGCATTGGCCAGCGCGGCGTTGTACCAGGTATTGGCCAGCGGAGCATTGGCGAAATCGCGATAGCTGCTGATCGGACCGGCCTGGCCCAGGATATTGTTGCCGGCGGCATTCTGGCCGAGCGAAGCGAACGACGCTTGCACTCGCACCGGCACTGCGCTGTTGAGCAGCGCGCCGTACATTTCGAGCGCAAACTGATAGACCAGGCGCCGCTGTTCGCCCAGGGTCTTCCCGGGATTGCCGCCCACCGGCGACGCCGCGGTAAGGTCATTCAGACCCGCCCCGGGCGCATCCTGGTTAACCAGGACAAAATCGGCGGCGTGCGCCGCCGGCAAACCAGCAAGGAGGACGACAAGCCCGGCACTGCAAGCGAGGTTTCTCATCAGCGCACCTCGTTCTTCTTCTGAGGCGCTACCGTGTCGTTGGAGTGCTGCACCACGACACGGCCGTCCGCTCCTTTCACCGCGACCAGCGGCGAAGGCGCGGTTTCCACCATCTCGACGCCGTCGCCAGGGCGCCTGGCCTGGTTCTGGGCTCCCGGGCCTGCCTTGGGAGCATTGGCCGGGACGGCCGGCTGGTCTGCCGCCGCTGCGGATGCTGCTGCGAAAGCCAGCGACAAGACGAACAAACCGCTACATGTGTACCTGGTATGCATATTCATTGCCGAGATTCCTTTATGAGGCCTTGCTTGTTCCTGCGGGAACGGTAGGTGATACCGGTTCTTACGGATGGATCTCGTACCAAACCGCGCATCACGGCGACGAGACTCTTTCTCTGATTCTCATCAGGGTTGCCCAGCGAAACAAAAAAAAGGGCCATGGACCGGCAAATTATTTATACACAAATGCTTTCCTCTACAATCGCGGTACCAACAGCCCAGCATGGAAACCGGAAAACCACACCGATGAAACAACCCTCCACAGTCATCCTCCAGGCCGCCGGCCTGACTTTCCACTATCCCGAACGGGAATTGTTCAGCGATTGGTCGGCCGGCATTCCCGCCGGCGTGACGCTGGTGCGCGGCGGCGATGGGCGGGGCAAGAGCAGCCTGCTGCGCTTGCTGGCCGGGGCGCTGCCGGCCCAGGCCGGCAACTTGTTTATCGATGGGGTATCCCTGGCCGGACAGCCGGAGCACTACCGGCGGCAGGTATTCTGGATGGATCCGCGTTCTGAAGAATTCGACCAGATGACGGCGCGCGAATATTTTGCATCGCTGCACGCGGCTTATCCCGGGTTTGACGATACGCAGCTGCCCGGCCTGTCTGAAGGCTTGTCGCTGACGCCGCACCTGGACAAGAAGCTGTTCATGCTGTCCACCGGCAGCAAACGGAAAGTCTGGCTGGCGGCGGCGTTTGCCGCCGGCGCCCGGCTCAACCTGCTGGACGATCCGTTTGCCGGGCTGGACAAGGCCTCCATCAATTTTGTCGTCAAGACGCTCAACCAGGCGGCAGCCGATCCGGCGCAAGCCTGGGTGATTGCGCTTTACGAGGCGCCGGAGGGAGTGCCGCTGGCAGCGTTGATAGATTTAGGGGATTGAAAACAAATCCCTAAACCTGGGGCGCCATGCCCAGTTGTTCGGCGGCAAGCTCCGCCAGCATCATGGTTGCTACGTGGGTGTTGACCGCCGTGACCTCCGGGATCACCGAAGCGTCGACCACCATCAGCCGCTCGACGCCCCATACCCTGAAACGCGCGTCAACCACGCTGTTGCCGGGATTGCTGCCGGCCGAACAGGTGCTGACATAGTGGAAACCGGCGCCGCCGTTTTGCGCGATGAACGCCAGTTTCTCGCTGCGCGTATTCAGCGCCGACGGGGTGTTCAGTCCCGCCGAGAACGATTTAAGGGCGCGGCTGTTGCCGATGTCGATGGCGCGTTCCAGGCCGAGGATCATGTTGTCCTGGTCGACCCGTTCCTGCAGGTAGCGCGGATCGATGCGCAACGCCTTGCGCGGATCGGCGCTGACCAGCTTGGCGGCGCCCCGGCTGCGCGGTTTGGCCAGGAAGGGCGCAATGCTGAAGCCGGCGCCAACCGGCAAGGCATTGGTCAGGAACGGGCTCTGCAGGCACATTACCTGGACATCCGGCGCCCACAGGCGCGACCGGTTGCTGAAGTAGGCGAACGCGGAAGCGCCGTTCGAGACCGGCGGCGGCAAGACAGCCTGCGACTTGAACAGGATGTTCAGCAGCAGGATATGGTCTTGCAGATTTTTCCCGACATGGGGCATCTCATGCAGCAGCGGGATGCCAAGCGGCGCAAGCTGGTCGGCGCAGCCGAGTCCCGACAGCATCAGCAATTTCGGCGATTCGAAAGCACCTGCGCAGAGGATGGTTTGCCGCGCGGCGGTAATGGTCTTCGGGACGCCGTCAACGACGATGCTGATGCCGCGGCATCTGTCTCCCTGCAGCTCCAGCCTGGTCACCAGCGTATCTGACAGCACTGTCAGGTTCGGACGCGTCAGCGCCGGCACCAGGTAGGCTTGCGCCGGCCCCGAGCGGCGGCCGTCCGCAGTCGCGTTGACTTCCGCGACGCCGATGCCGTCCAGCAAACCGCCCGCATTCAGTTCGATTTCGCCCAGGCCGAATTCACTTCCGGCGGCAAGGTAAGCCGGCGTCAGCGGATGCTGCGGCGCATAGCGGCCGAAGGTGATCGGGCCGGTGCCGGCCGGCGAACGCAAGGGTCGCGCGCTCGGCAGCGGCGTCGCCAGCCGCAGGTAGGCGCGGTGCAGCGCCGGCAGGTTCCATTCCGGGCCGACTTGTTCCGCCCAGTGCAGGTAATCGCGGACATCGCCGCGCAGCCAGATCATGGCGTTGATGCTGCCGGATCCGCCCCAGATTTTTCCTCCTGACGCCGCCTGCCGGCGATTGCCCAGGCCCGGCTCCGGAATGCTGGTGCGTCCCCAGTCGGTGTCGCTGAACAGGTTCTGCTGCCACAGCTGGGCCTGCGCAATCTTCGGCTGGCCGATGTCGGCGCCGCCTGCCTCGACCAGCAGCACCGAGGCGCCGCTGGCCGAAATGCGGTTGGCCAGTATGCATCCCGAGGATCCCGCGCCGACGATAATATAGTCATATTCGTCGCGCAGCGCCGCACGCTGGGCGGCCTGGTTGCGATTGGCGGCCTCGGCGTGCATCGCCAGCAAACCGGCCGAACTTGCGCTGACGCCCAGCGCAAGCAAACGCGCAAGAAAATCGCGGCGGCCGATCCTGCCGCTGAGCGCTGCGCGTTCCAGCGCGTCGATTTTCGATCCTGTGCTCATGTCGTGATCCATTGAATCTCCCGTTGATGCCAAACCGGCAGGAAACTATAGGTATTAAGCGCAGCTGTGTATGTTGCGCGGGCGGCCAATTTTATTGCTGGCGGAGACAATCGGCACCCTGCAAGACCTACGTAACGCGATTGTCCCGGCCAGCAATAAAATTGGCCGCCCGCGCAACATACATGGATCGCCTAAGTACCTATAGTCACTCCGAAGGTTTGACTGACCGTACAACCTCGCCAGTCAGTGACCACACAAAGGAGCAATGAATTGAATATCAAAGGTTCTGTAGTTTTTGTGACCGGCGCCAATCGCGGCCTCGGCCTGGCGTTCGTGCACGGCTTGCTGGCCGCCGGCGCCAGGAAGGTGTATGCCGGCGCGCGCGATCCGGCAACGATTTCAATACCGGGCGTGCAGACCGTCAAGCTCGACATCACCAATCCGGACGACGTACTGGCTGCGGCGACCATCGCCGCGGACACCAATATACTCATCAACAACGCAGGCATCCTGGCGCCCGGCGCCTTCCTCGGCGAGAACGGCGCCGCAGCCAGCCGCCGGCAGCTGGAAACCAATTTCTTCGGCACCCTGGCCATGGCCCAGGCATTCGCGCCGGTCCTGCACGAGAACGGCGGCGGCGCCATGGTCAATGTGCTGTCGGTGCTGAGCTGGCTCAACCTGCCGCCGATCGGATCCTATTGCGCCTCGAAGGCCGCCGCATGGGCGCTGACCAACGGCCTGCGCAACGAGTTGCGGGGCAACCGCACGCTGGTGGTCGCCGTGCATGCGGCTTATATCGACACCGACATGGCCAAGCACGTCGAAGGCCCTAAGACCAAACCGGAAGAAGTGGTCCGGCAAACGCTGGAAGCCATCGAGTTCGGCCGTGAAGAAGTCCTGAGCGACGACATCACGAAAAAAGTAAAACTGGAATTGAACGCCGAACTTCCCGTCTACGTACGGGAATGGGGTAAATAAAACCACCGCAAGCTCTCTCAACCAAAGCCTCGCATTCACAACACCGAGGCTGTTGCGAAACCAGCCCGCCGCCGTTTTCCTGCCGGCCGTACTGCACTTGCCGTACGGCCCGGGCCGGCTCGCCTGCGCACCTGGTTTCGCAGCTGCCGCGCCACAAAACAACTTGGAAAGCGCACTATGCTGATTCGAAATTCCTGGTATGTCGCCGCACTGTCGTCTGAAATCAAGACCGAATTGTTCGCCCGCAAAATCCTGAACGAAAACATCGTCATGTACCGCACCTCGGACGGTACGCTGGCGGTGCTCGAGGACCGCTGCCCGCACCGCCAGGTGCCGCTGTCGAAAGGCCGGCTCCAGGGCGACACGCTGGTCTGCTGGTATCACGGCCTGCAGTTCGACGCCAAGGGCAAATGCATCCACATCCCGAGCCAGCAGCTGATTCCCCAGCGCGCCTGCGTCAAGACGTATCCGGCCGCCGAAAAATACGGCTTCGTGTGGCTGTGGATGGGCGAACCCGCGCTCTGCGACGAGGCGCTGATTCCCGATCACTCGGTATGCAGCTCGGCGCAGTTCGCCGGCGAAATGTGCTACACCCACGTGCTGACGGATTACCGCCTGGCGATCGACAACCTGCTCGACCTGACCCACATCAATTACGTGCATACGGAAACCATCAGTTCGATAGCGGTGGCCGAGACGCCGCCCGCTATCACCGTGAGCGAGCGCGAAGTGCGTGTGAGCCGGGTGCTGCGCAAGGAAAAAAATTCACCGCTGCTCAAGAAAATGATGGGACTCGACTATATCGACCGTACCCAGGAAGTGATTTTCTGGCCGGTCGGGAACACGCGGGTCGAAACCACCGCACGCGCGCCCGGCGAAGCGGACGGTCCCGCGCTGCGCCTGTTCACTACGTCGATTTTCACGCCGGAAACGGTCGACAGCAGCCATATCTGGGTCGGCATGCATCGCGACTTTGCGCTCGACAACCAGCCGCTGACGCAGATGATCCTGCAAGAGGTGGTCAAGACCGTGCTCGAAGACAAGGACGTCACCGAACACCTGCAGCAGAACTGGAAGCAGAGCGCGCCCATCGTCCACCTCGCGGTCGACCAGGCGGCCGCGGCTGCGCGCCGCATGCTGGCCGACCTGCGGCAGCAGGAGGCGGGCGTGCGCGAGCGGGGCATCGTTGAATTCGACCTGCGCAACGCCACGCCCATAGACAGCAGGATGGGTGAAGCCGGCGTCGAAGTCGTCTAGCGGTTGCGGCAGGGCGGGCTTGCCGGGTATCGACAGTTCGTTCGGTAAACCGGCGTCGATATGGCAAGGAGCGCATGGCCCCGCTCCGCGCCATATGAATAATGCGCAGATCGATATACGTGCGGCAGTGCGCTGCAGCAAATTGTCTCGCGCAGCAATCAAATTGGCCGCCGCCGCAACAGACACGGCACAACGTAATCCATATAGTCGTCTCGTAGATCGAGCGGCCGTGTGCAACGGCGCAACGCCGGCCTGCCCTCGCCGCGCAGCGTTTCCCCGGCAATCAAATAACGGAGTATCGAATGACATCCAGCTTGAGCAAGAGCGAAGCGGCATTGTTGGTTCAGGAACTGGCCGCGCAGGATATCGACATGGACGCGATCCTGCGCCGGCGCGCCGCGGCAACGCCGGACGAGGTCGCTCTGCGTTTCCTGAAAAACGGCGAGGACGAGATCGCCGAATTGACCTATCGTCAACTCGACTTGCGCGCCGCCGGCCTGTCCCGCCAGCTCCAACAGCAGCTGGCGCCGGGCGCCCGGGTGCTGCTGGTGCTGGAGCCGGGCCTGAACTACATCACGGCGCTGTTCGCCATTTTCAAGGCCGGCGCCACCGCGGTGCCGTCGTTTCCGCCGGTCGGAACCCGCGCCGTCTCGCGCTTCGCCAGCATCTGCAACGACTGCAATGCGCAGCTGGTGATCGCCGAAGGCAGCTTGCAGGCCTCGGTCGACCGCCTCAATGCTTCGCTCTCGGCCGAGGGAAATGTTCCTGAATGGCTGTTTGTCGGCAGCGATTTTTTCGAGACGCAGGACACGCAGCAAATACCTGCGCAGGCGGATGACGCTGCGCGCAGCGGCGAACAGTTCCCGGCGCTGCTGCAATACACTTCCGGCTCCACCGGCAATCCCAAGGGCGTGATCCTGTCCGCCGCCAACCTGATCAGCAACAGCCGCGTGCTCGACATCCGGCTGGGGTCGGCGGAAAAACATATCGGCTTTACCTGGCTGCCGCCCTATCACGACATGGGCCTGATGGGCGCGCTGCTGCTGTCTATCTACAGCGGATTCACGCTGGTGGTGATGACTCCGGCGCATTTCGTGCAGCGCCCGCTGCGCTGGCTGAAAGGCTTGTCGACGCACCAGGTCACCACCTCGGTGGCGCCCAATTTCGCACTCGACCTCTGCGTCGATACGATTACCGATGAAGAAATCGCCGAACTCGACCTGAGCAGGCTGAAGATGCTGTTTTGCGGCGCCGAACCGGTGCGGCAAGCCACGCTTGACCGCTTCACGGAAAAATTCAAGGCGGCCGGCTTTTCCAGCGCGGCGTTTGTACCGTGTTACGGCCTGGCTGAAGCCACTCTGTTCATTTCAGGCAAATCGGACCGCGACGCCACGCCCAGGACGCTGCTGCTGGACCAGGAATCGCTGGCCGGCGGCCTGGCCCGCCCGGCCAGCGCAGATGCGCCCGCCGCCGCGGTCATCAGCTGCGGCACGGTGGCCAGCGGCCACGTCATGGCGGTGGTCGATCCCGATACCCGGCAACAATTGCCGCCAGGCGCGGTAGGCGAACTCTGGTTCAAGGGCGCCAGCGTGGCGCAAGGTTACCTGAACCAGGCCGAGGCCAGCGCCGAAGTATTCAATGCCTTCATCGCCGGCGACCCGCAGGACGGCCCCTACCTGCGCACCGGCGATCTCGGCTTCGTGCTCGATGACGAGCTGTATATCACCGGCCGCATCAAGGACGTCATCATTTTCGCCGGCCGCAATCTCTATCCGCAGGACATCGAAGCCGCCGCCCAGGCCAGCCACCCGGCGATCCGCACCAACGGCGTGGCGGCATTCTCCGTGACCCGGGACGACGCGGAACAGCTGGTGGTGGTGGCCGAGATCCTGCGTTCAGCCAAGCTCAGCGGCGAAGACCTGGAAAACGTCGAAGACGCGATTGCCGCCGCCATCACCCGCAGCCACGGTCTGGCGCCGCACACCGTACACCTGGCGCCGGTATCGACGATTCCGTTGACCACCAGCGGCAAGGTGCGCCGCAGCGCCTGCCGCGACGCCTTCAATGCCGGCGCGCTGGCGTATGCCAAGGCCCGCCCCGCGCCATCGGCAGTAGCAGTAGCAGCAGCAGCGGTAGCCGGAACCGAAACCGACAGCACCACACTTTTCCAACAGGGGTAAGCAGTGACCAATACCAAAACTCCGGCGGCCACCGTGCCTGGCGAGAAAGTGCAAGCGCTCAGGGACGGCGATACCAAGGCGCGCAGGCTGGCTTACCTGACGGTGCTGACGCCCGCCGCCGGTTTTGTCGGCGCGCTCTGGTATTCGATCCAGTTCGGCTTCAGGCAGCAAGACATGGTGCTGCTCGGCGTCATGTATTTCCTGACTTCGTTCGGCGTCGAGGGCGGATTGCACCGCTTCTTTTCGCATCGCGCTTTCAAGGCCGGACCGGTGGTGACCGCGGCCATCGGCATCCTCGGCTGCATGGCGGCGCAAGGCCCGATCCTGTTCTGGGCGGCGACGCACCGCATGCACCACGTCTTCACCGACCAGGACGGCGACCCGCATTCGCCGCGGGTGCTGTCGCCCGGCCTGCGCGGGCGCATCAAGGCGTTGTGGCACGGCCATGTGGGCTGGCTGTTTACCGTCAAGCGCAGCAACTGGAGCACCTACGTGCCGGACCTGTTCGGCAGCAAGCTGGTGCTGTTCGTCAACCAGCACTACCTGATCTGGGTGTTCCTCGGCCTGGCGATACCGACCGCGGCCGGCGCTGCGCTGAGCGGCATCGAAGGCGCGGTGGGCGGCCTGCTGTGGGGCGGCCTGGCCCGCATCTTCCTGCTGGACCAGGTCACCTGGGCGGTCAACTCGATCGGCCATACCTTCGGCAAGCGGCCTAACCAGACCAGGGACACCAGCGGCAACATCGGCTGGCTGGCGCTGGTGTCCGCCGGCGGCGGCTGGCACAACAACCACCACGCCAATCCGGCGCTGGCGCACAACGATTTCCATTTCTGGCAGATCGACACCACGGCCTGGGTGATCCGCTTCCTGGGCCTGGTCGGCCTGGCATGGGATATCCGGCAACGCCAGAGCGCCGATCCGCTGGACCAGAAACTTTTCAATAACGATTAACGTCGGGAAAACGCCATGACTACGCAAACCAATGTCTTACCTCCCAAGCCGGCGAGCGCCGCCGGTCCTGCACTGAGGCCGGGCGTCGCACCGCTCACCGGCACCGGCGCCACCATCAAGCAGGTCACCGCGCTGGTGGTCATGCTGGTGCCGCTGGCCGGCTTCGCGGTGGCGCTGCAGCGCGCGCTGGAAGGGCGCATGTCGACCATCGACGTGGTGCTGTTCGGCGTCTTCTATTTCCTCCACATGGGCGGCATCACGATGGGTTTCCATCGCTACCTGGCGCACAAGACATTCAGCACCTCGCCCTTTTTCGAGGGACTGCTGCTGATCAGCGGCTCGATGGCGGCGCAGGGGCCGATCATGTTCTGGGTCACCACCCACCGCCGCCACCACACCTACAGCGACCAGCACGGCGATCCGCATTCGCCCAACCTGCACGGCCCGGGGCTGCTCGGCCGCCTGCGCGGCATCTGGTACGCGCACATGCCGTGGATGCTGGCCAGGGACGTGTCGGGCTGGAATTTCTTTGCGCCGGATATCCTCGCCAACCGCAAGCTGTTCTTCTATCACCGCACCTACGGCCTCTGGATCATGCTCGGCCTGGCGCTGCCGGCGGCCATCGGCGGCGCGGTCGGCGGCACCTGGGATGCGGCGTTCAGCGGTTTCCTGTTCGGCGGGCTGGCGCGGATTTTCCTGGCCAACCAGGCTGCCTGGTGCGTCGGCTCGGTGTGCCACATGATCGGCGGCAAACCGTTCAAGACCGACGACAACAGCGCCAACAACTGGACCGTCGCCATCCTCACCTTCGGCGAAGGCTTGCAGAACAACCACCATGCATTCCCGGGATCGTACCGGCACGGCGTGAAATGGTGGGAGCCGGACCTGAGCGGCTGGCTGCTGGCCGGGCTGGGAAAAATCGGCGTGGTCTGGAACCTGCGCTCGCCTGACGAAAAAGCGATTGAAAAGATGCGGATGCGCGCCCGCTGAACGCTGCAAAACCCAAACACATATCTGATTCACATTCATCCCAGGAGAAACCATGTCTCAAGAAAACAAGTCGGGCGGCCTGTTCGGCTTCTTCCGCAAAGGCGGAGAGGAAGTCCAAAGCAATGAGCCGTTAAGCGAAGAAGTGATCCGCCAGTGGCTGGTCAAGCGGCTGGCCAAGCAGGTGAAGGTCGACCCGAGCGCGATCGACACCGCCAAGAAGTTCGAGCTGTACGGCCTCGATTCGATTGTCGCGGTGCGGGTTTCGGGCGACCTGGAAAAACTGGTCGAGCAGCGCCTGTCGCCGGCGCTGCTGTTCGAACACCCAAGCATCGACGAGCTGAGCGCTCACCTGGCCACCGAACTCGGGCTCAACGCCATCGCATAATCTGGGAGAAATCAATGCCGTCCGCAACTAGTTACCCTTCATCGCCGGGACCCGAATTCGAGGCGTTCCTGGACAAGAGCAAGACCCTGGAAGGCGCCCGCCTGGCCGAAGCGATCCCTAAATCGTATTTCGAACCGCAAGCCTGGCGCGGCCTGGCCGGCTTCTTCATCAGCTATGCGCTGTATATCGGCGCCATTGTCGGCGTCGCCTATGCGCCGCACTGGGGCTTCTATATCCCCCTGTACATCGTCGCCGGGCTGGGCGGATGGGGCCTGCATTGCATCGCGCACGACTGCGGGCACAATTCGTTCTCGCGCAACAAGAAGCTCAACATCGCCATCGGCCACCTGTCGCTGCTGCCGCTGCTGTATCCGTTCTATTCATGGAAGCATGTGCATAACCTGCATCACTTCCACACCAACAACCTTGAGCTCGATACCGACTGGCGGCCGATCCCGCGCGACATGTACAAACGCATGTCGTTCGGCCAGCGCTTCGTCTACATGGGCACCCGGACCTGGCTGTTCTGGGCCGGCACCATCAATTACTGGATCGTGTCGGGCTTTCGTCCAGGATTTTTCCCGAAGAAGGACATGCGCAGCGATGTCAAACGTTCGATCGCTTTCGTCGTGCTGGCGTCGATTGTGTATTTTTCCGCGCTCATCTACTTTACCGGCATCGCAGGCTTCTTCCTGCTGTTCTTTGCGCCGTGGATCGCGATCCATACCTGGTTCAGCGTGACCACGCTGATGCACCACACCTCGGCCGACATCCCGTTCCTGACCTCGGAACACTGGACGCCGAACGCTAGCCGCATGCTGGTCACCACCGACTACCGCTATCCGAAATGGCTGCTGTTCCTGACCCACAACATCTCTATCCATACCGCCCACCATGTGGCGCCGGTGGTGCCGTTCTATAACCTGCAGAAAGCGCAGACGGCGTTGAAGCAGGCTTATCCGGGCATGATCAGGGAAAAGAATTTCAGCTTCGGCGACTTGCTGTGGGTCATAAAGAACTGCCATTTCTACGATCTCGATTCGGGTTATTACAAGGATTCGGCGGAACAGCGTGCCGTGGTCAACGGCGGCGCCACCTCGGTTCCGAATACCTGATCCTTCATCAACCCTCGCCGGGCCAACCGCAGGATCTGACGATATGACTGACATCACTTCACCATCGCCGCCGCTGTCGCAACAGCCGGCGGCAGCGCCGGCCCTCGGCATCGGCGCCAGCCTGGCAAAGGCGGGCTACCAGCTGGGCGGCATGCTGGCGCCCGGACTGGCCGGACGGATTGCGGCCGACGCCTTCGGCCGTTCGCGCTCGAAAGGCGGCCGCACCTTGTTCAGGATGCCGCTGGGCGCGCAAACCTTCGAGATCGCCGGCAATGAAGACGTACGCCACGGCTATCTCTGGAAAAACCAGGGGCCTACCGTGCTGCTGGTGCACGGCTGGGGCTCCGACAGCAGCAGCATGATCGGCTTCGTCAAGCCGCTGCTGGCGCTCGGGTTCCAGGTGGCGTCGTTCGATGCGCCGGCGCATGGCGAATCGGCCGGCAACAAGACCACCATGACGCGCTTTGTCAAAGCGGTCGGCGCGGCCATCAAGTCGCTCGACAACGTGCAGATCGTGGTCGGCCACTCGCTCGGCTCGATTGCCTCGGTGGCCGCCATCGCCCACGCCAGCCCAAGGCATGCGGAAGCCGTCAAGCGCATGGTGCTGATCGCCGCCCCGGTGTCGCTTGCCACCGTGCTGGAACGCTGGTCGAGCAACCAGCGCCAGCAGCTGCCGCCGGCCGTGATCGGCAAGATCTACGACCGCCTGCACGTGCAGAACGGCGTCCCGGTCAGCCACTGGGATATCAGCGTGCTGGGCGCGGCCATGGATGTGCCGGTGCTGGTGGTGCACGACGAGCATGATCCGGTGGTGCCGCTGACCGAGGCCCAGAGGCTGATGCGCAGCCTGAAAAACGTCCGCCTGGAACAGACCTCCGGCCTTGGGCATAGCCGGATACTGTCGGCCGCCCCGGTCAAGGAACTGATCACTCGCTTCATCAGCGAATCCCATCTGACCTCAACTAGCCTGGAACCTAGCAATGACTGAAACAGAAACTGAATTCAAGACACTGATGTGCCTGGTGTGCGGCTGGATCTATTCGGAAAAGGATGGCGCTCCCAGCGAGGGCTTGGCGCCGGGCACCCGCTGGGACGACATCCCGGACACCTGGAGCTGCCCTGAGTGCGGCGTCAAGAAAGAGGATTTCACCATGGTGGAATTTTAAGCTGCGGCAATTGCATCAATAGCACCAGTTGCACCAATAGCGTTGCCACAACCGCATGGGAACCTATCAACTTTGACAGGATGTCGGAATCCTGCGGCGGCGGTAAGATTTCCGGACGCCGCCAGTCAGCTTGCAGGTTGTCATCGATACCACTAGAAATGGAAAACACTATGTTTATTCATAATGCATGGTACGTCGCGGCGCTGGCGTCCGACATCAAGGCCGAGCTGTTCCCGCGCACCGTATTGAACAAGCACGTCGTGATGTACCGCACCTCCGACGGCAAACTGGCGGCTCTGGAAGACCGCTGCTCGCACCGGCATGTGCCGTTGTCCAAGGGCTGCCTGGTCGGCGACCAGGTGCAGTGCGCCTACCACGGCATCCGCTTCAATGCGGGCGGCACCTGCGTCCACATACCCAGCCAGAAAATCATCCCCCAGCGCGCCAGCGTCAAGTCTTTTCCCCTGGTGGAAAAATACGGCTTCGCATGGATCTGGATGGGCGACCGCGACCTGTGCGACGAAGCGCTGATCCCGGACCATTCCGTCTGCACCTCGCCACGCCACGCCGGCGAGATGTTCTACGCCCACGCCAATACCGACTACCGTCTCGGCATCGACAATTTCCTCGATCCATCGCATGTGTCCTTCGTGCACCTGAGCACCGTGATGTCGCAAGCGGTCACCGAAGCCTCGCCGGAGATCATGGTGACGCCAAGCGAAGTGCGCGTACGCCGCATCCTGCGCATGGAGAAGAGTTCGCCGCTGCTCAAGAAAATGATGAACCTCGAGCATATCGACCGCATCCAGGATGCGATCTTCTTCCCGGTCGGGAACACCAGGATAGACACCACCGCGCATCCGCCGGGCCAGCCGGAAGGCATGAACATGCGCATCTCGACGCTGGGCATCTTTACCCCGGAAACCGAGACCACCTGCCATCTCTGGGCCGGCCTCTACCGCGATTTCGGCATCGATAGCCAGCCGCTGTCGGACGCCATCGCCAAGGAACTGCGCACCACCATCGCGGAAGACGTGTATATCTGCCAGCAGGCGCAGGCAAACTGGGACAACGACGCTGTGTTCATCCACCTGGCGGTGGACCAGGCATCGATCGCCGCGCGCCAGATCCTCGACGTGCTGCTGCAAAAGGAAACCCAGGTGCTGCCGCCCACCCTGGTGAAATCGGCGTGACCGCGCCGGCGCCATGCAACAGCACCAGGCCGCAAACCACAATACCAACAGGAGACCGCCATCGTGAGCACCCCCGCCGAACAGTTAGCGCCCACCCCCGAATCCGTCGCCAAGGCGTTCCTCACGCCGCGGACCGATGAGCGGACCCCGGCCACGGCCGGTTTTGAAGGCGCCAGCCGGGTAGAGACCAATGGCCCGAGCGGCAAGCTGGTGTCCTGGCAAGCCGGCCGGGGCCCGACAGTATTGCTGGTCCACGGTTGGGAAGGCCGCTCCAGCGACATGGCACCGTTCATTCGGCCGCTGCTTGAATCGGGCTACCGCGTGGTGCTGGTCGACCTGCCGGCGCATGGCGAGTCCGAAGGAACGACCTCGTCGATCCCGGCCTGCGCCGCCGCGCTGCTGAAATTCCAGGACCTGATCGGTCCGGTGTATGCCGCCATCGCCCACTCGGTCGGCTGCGCCCTCACCGTGGAAGCGGTGCGGCACGGCCTGCAGGTCGAGCGCCTGGTGCTGGTCGCACCGCCGGCGCGCTACTTCGATTACGCCGTCGGCTTCGGCGTCCAGGCCGGCCTGGACCGGCACCAGGTGGCGGCCATGATCGCCGTGCTGAAAGAACAGGGCGTCGATGTCGCCGACGTCGATACGCCGAAGGCCGCCGCCAGCCTCAAGCAACCGGTGCTGATCGTGCATTCGAACGACGACCGCGTGGTGCCGGTGTCGCTTGGCGTGGAAATCGCCGAGGCCTGGCAAGGCGCCCAGCTGCTCCGCTTCGACGGCCTGGGCCATCGCCGGATCCTGAAGGCGCCGGAAGTGATCGACGCCGCCCGCGCATTCCTGACGACCCGCGCCAGGGCCGCCTGAGAACAGCCAGGACATGACCACGCAGCCCGGGCAATGCGGCGCATCACCTCGACAGCAGCAGATGGTCGCGGTACTGCTTGGGCGACATGTTGAACCAGCGCTTGCAGGCCCGGAACAACGCGCTCTGATCAGTAAAGCCGAGCAGGAAAACCGTTTCCGAAATCGGCAGCTGATGCTGCCCCAGGTACTGTTGCGCCAGGCTGTAGCGCGTATGCTCCACCAGCTCCTGGAAACTGGTGCCTTCGTCCTGCAGGCGCCTTTGCAAGGTGCGTTCGCTGATGCATAGCGCGCTGGCGATGTCGGCCCTTAGCGGCTCGCCGTCCGCCAGCCGGCGCATGATCAGGTCCTGCGTCTTGGCGCGGATGCGGTGCTGGTCGAGCCGGCCAAGGCGCTCGCTGGCGTACCTGTCATGCAAGCTTGCCAGCGATGGATTGGATGACGGCAGGGGCGTGGACATATCTGTCTTTGAAAGAAAGATGCGGTTGGCTGCCGCCCCGAAACGCAGCGGGCAGCGAAAGGCGTCTTCGTACGGCGCCCGGTCGTCCGGCTCCGGGTGGGTGAATTCGACCGCCAGCGGCCTGATGTCCTGCTTGGTGACCCAGCGGCAGAACGTGACCAGCGTGATCAGGTTGAAATCAAAGCGCTGCCGCGGCACGTTTTTCTGCATGTCGCCGTTGATGGCCAGCGTAAACCAGTAGCCGCCGTCTGATTCAGCGAGCTCGATGGTGGCGGCATCGGTCACCAGGCGCAGGTAGCAGATAAGCCGCTCCAGGCTGGCGTACAGGTTTTCGCTGGACATCATGGCGTAGCCGACCACGTCGAAGATGGCAGGCGTGGTCACCTCGGGAACCGACAACCCGATCGCCGGGTTATTCGAACGCAGGGCGGCGACTTTCCACAGGGCGCACAGTTTTTCCGTTGCATAACTGGCGTGAGGATCATTCAGTATCGCGATATCCATGCCTGCTTCGGCGAACAGCGCCGGGACATCCAGGCCGACATTCTTGAACATCTCTGCCACGCCCTTGACCCAGGTAGTGGAGCAGGTCAACGCACTTACCTGGCGATGGCTGGGGTTCATTTTTTCTCCTTTCTTTGCATCTGTTCGAAAACTGTTGCGATCGCTCCCCTGCGTGGAATCGGGAAACGGAGCTGCCGGAATCCTTTGTCTGAATGTGATGGGAAAGAGGGCGGCACATGCAGCCCGGTCATGGGCGACCGGGCCCTGCGGCCGCGCGGCGCACAAACGGCTTCGGCATCTTGTCCATGGCCTGGCACGGCGTCGCATGTTGCATTCTTCTTGGCTCCCAATGGCAATACGTCAGCGTCAGCAAGTCATGCCAGGCCGCATGACGGCTGGACAATCCTGGTCCTATCGATGTTTGGTCCGGTATCGGCTGAGCCAGACGTCCCGCCCGGCCGGGATGGTATTGATGCGAATGCCGTTCTGTTGGCGCCAAATTGAGCGGCTGTAGTCTGCTACAAAATATTGCTGTAATGCAGCATATGAGCAGGAATACGTGAAATCAACTGACAGTATTGACAGGTAACCGGGTTTTGGCCGGGAAACTGAACCGGTGCTCTAGCAGCCCTGGAACTGATAGCGTTACCAGGCAAAATGAATAATATTTCCGGAGCTGTGTGCAGAGCAACATGCCAGTCTTTCCAGGCAAGCGCCGCCCGCGGCCGGATAGGCAACAAGAGTGTTAACTCTTGCAAAATCGGCCGCCTCCAGACATTTCCCCTTAGCAATTAAGCATGGCAACAGGTATGATTGTGGGATATTTATCAATTGATATACCAGCATGATATGTTGTTAAAATAATATTCCACTGGTAGCAATTTCATTTCGGGGAATCCCTCATGAGCAGCCTGCTTCAATCCCTGCCGGCCTTGATACAAGGCCGGCAGCATGACCGTATATTGCGCCTCTCCTTCCCGCACGACGACGGTCCGCAGGCGCAGCTGCTGGTCAACAAGCTCGATGCCGTGGAAAGCCTGTCGCGCGATTTTGCATTCACGGTAGAACTGTTGTCGGACGATGCCAGCCTGGCGCTCAAGGATTTGCAGGGCAAGCTGTTTACCGTGGAACTGGTGCGCGCCGACGGCAGCCTGCGCTACTTCAGCGGCTACTGCTTTGAATTCCGTTTGATGAAAACCGACGGCAGCATCAGCTTCTACCAGGCCAGGCTCGGCCCTTGGCTGCAGTACCTGCACCTGCGCAAGGACAACTACATCTTCCACGGCAAGACCCTGCACCAGCAGCTCGACAGCATCTTCAGCGACTACGGCACGCTGCCCGACTGGGATTTCCGCGTCAACGGCGAAGACCCGGCCATGACCGACGCCTTCCAGTTCAACGAATCCGACAGCAACTACGTGCATCGCCGCCTGGAAGCTGCCGGCCTGCTGTATTACTACGAACACACCGCGCAAGGCCACAAGCTGATCGTCACCGACGACTCGACGCAGGCAGCGGCGATCGACGGCGGCCCCGAGATCCGCTTCCAGCGCCACGGCGGCGCCATCGAGGAAGACGGCATCGGCGAGTTTTCGCCGGTGCGGCAGATCGTGCCCGGCTCGGTATCGCTGTCGGCATTCAATTTCAAGAGCCCGGTGCCGATCAACGCCGGCGTGCCGACGCTGAACAAGCAAGGCAATGTGCTCGACATCGAATCCTATGAATATGTCGGCGCCTACGGCGTCAAGAACGCGCAGGATGCCGACAAGCTGTCGCGCTTGCGCATGGAAGAAATCGAAGCGTCAGGCAAGCACTTTGAAGCAGCGGGCAATAACCGCTCGGTCCTGCCTGGACGCTGGTACCGGCTGACCGGCCACTTTGCCTTCAATCCTTTCGGCAGCAATGAAGAAGCAGGCAAGAGCGAATTCCTGATCCTGTCCGTCCATCACATCGCCAGCAACAATTACCTGCAGCAGGCCGACCAGAAAGCCGACTACAGCAACCGCCTGACCTGCATCCGCAAGAGCATCCCATGGCGGCCGGGCCGCGGTTTCAACAGCACCGCCACCAAGATCCTGTCGCCGCAAACCGTCACGGTGGTCGGCCCGTCAGGACAGGGCAGCATCCATACCGATGAATACGGCCGCATCCGCGTACAGTTCCATTGGGACCGCATCGGCAATAACGATGAAAAGAGCTCGGCATGGGTGCGCGTCGCCAGCTCATGGGCCGGCGGCGAGCTCGGCGCCAAATCGATTCCGCGGGTGGGATCGGAATGCGTCGTCCAGTGGCTGGACGGCAATCCGGACCGGCCTATCGTCACCGGCAGCGTGTACAACCAGCGCAACATGCCGCCCTGGAAACTGGCGACCCAGCAGCCGCTGATGGGCTTCAGGAGCCGCGAACTGACGCCCGACGGCGGCAACCAGCCAGGCGGCCGCAGCAATCACCTGATCCTGGACGACTCCAACGGAAAAATCCAGGCGCAGCTCAAGAGCGATCATCAGCATAGCCAATTGAGCCTGGGGCATATCACCCGCATCGAAGACAATGCGGGCCGCAAGGATGCGCGCGGCGAAGGGTGGGAATTGCGGACCGACGGGCACGGCGTGGTGCGCTCGGCCAAGGGCATGCTGATCACCACCGAAGCGCGCGGCAGCGCCGCTTCGCATATGAAAGACATGGGCGAGACCGTGCAGCGCCTCACCTCTGCGCGCGACCAGCATGAAACGCTGGCCGACATGGCGCAGCAGGCGGGGGCGCAGGAAAAGCAAGGGCAGCAAGTCGATATTGCAAAAATCCTGAAGGCGCAGAATGATGCTATCAAGGGTAGCGGTGCTGGCGGCGATGGCGGTTTTCCGGAATTGTCGGCACCGCATCTTGTTCTGGCCAGTCCTGCGGGTATTGAGACCACGACTGCACAATCGACCCATATTGCGAGCGGTGAAGATACGGCGATCACTACCGGCAAGAGCTTGTCCATCGCCAGTGGCGACAGCTTGTTTGCCAGCATTAGCCAGACATT
Organism: Collimonas sp. GW821-FHT07E08; assembly: GCF_059418905.1. Classification (NCBI taxonomy): domain Bacteria; kingdom Pseudomonadati; phylum Pseudomonadota; class Betaproteobacteria; order Burkholderiales; family Oxalobacteraceae; genus Collimonas; species Collimonas sp. GW821-FHT07E08. Next base: position 86,493 of record NZ_JBWKQR010000006.1, read on the forward strand.
CCGGTTGTTCGTGCATAAAGCCGGCATGAAAATGATTGCAGCGGCAGGCGATATTGATATGCAGGCATTGGCGAGCAGCATGAATATACTGGCCAAGCTGAATATCACGCACACAGCCAACCGCATCACCATCACTGCCAAGGAAGAAGTGCTGATCAACGGCGGCGGGAGTTACGTCAAGTACAACGCTGCTGGCATCGAGCATGGCACCAACGGCATTTATGTCGCCCATGCAGCTACACACAGTTTGCCAGGGCAGAAAAATTTGCCGGTTCCCGTGCCCTTTTTCCCGAAAGACGTTTGCATCGAATGCTTATTAAAAAGAGCCACGCATCGCTCGGCTTTGGTTAATAAGGGAGGCTGAGCATGAGCTTGGAAGATTTTAAAAGGCAGTTACGCGCTTTTTCGGCTACACCAAATCTGCATTTTTATGTGCTGGCCGATTCCGCACAGGATCCGCAGCTGCCAGCGATGTTTCATAAGACAACTCCGAACACGCGTAGTCAATGCCTGTTGACGCATGTGCAAGGCCCGGATCTGGAGGCAGCCGCTCCCCATCTGGCGACGCTGCCGCCGTTTGAGGAGAACGATGAAGGCATATGGCCACTGCTGTTCAGCTATGCGCCGCAGCACCCTGCAAGCGTCAGCATCATCGCCAGTCCGCTGCACTTCGATGCGCTTTACGCGCATTTACATCAATTTACCGAAGTCATCCTGCCAGACAAGGATCAGATGATTTTCGCATTCTGGGATCCGGCAATTCTCGGCACTTTGGTAGGACAGAAGGATGACGCCACTTTGCATCTAGCCGGTCCGGTACTGACTGTGCGCCAATGCGCAAAGCTGCTGGAAGGCATAAGCGCGTGGTGGTATTGGGGACGCAACGGCGGACTGCATCAGATCAAAGGTTCAGGCAGCGAGTTTGCCCCGAATGACACCAAACTGCCGCTCAGGTTAATAGAAGCCCAGGTGGAAATGCTGGTAGAAGCCAGCGTGCCGGATCACCTTCTTGGCTATATCAAAGAAAACAAACCTGAGCTGTTGATCGATGTGCCGGAACAGGAGCAATACTCGCACGTTGAGAAACATTTGCTGGAAGCGCGTAAATTGCATTTATTCGGCATGAGAGACATGCTCAATTATATTTGCGCGGCATTGATCTACGGCGATCGGCTGCGGCAGGATGGTGCCATTGAGGCATTACTGGCGCAGGTCAAGGCTGGGGAGATCAGTTTGACAGATGCACTGGAGCAGTTTCCATGAAATCCTGGCCTGGCAAGAAGGCTCGGACTTATTCCTTGATGCTTGGCGCTGCGCTTTTTTTGACGGCCTGCGAAGAAATCGGAACATTAGGGCAGGCTCTGGGAATATTGTCTGTCTTGTGTCTAGTGTGCGCTCCGTCGGTCATCCTTACCTGGTTTTTATCCAAAAAACTCGGCAAAGACTATAAGGCGCAACATGGTGTGGCAATCGCCCTTGGTGTTTTATCGGTCGCCTTGACGTTCCAGGTCATCCCGATGTTTGTGCTTGCCCCAGCTGGCGTAATGCTTTCAGTCGTCAGCTGGATTAAATTCAAGCGTCAAATGGATCAAAAAGGTGAAACGGGGTACTGGATCGCAGGCTTGTTGAATGCCATACCATTGCTGTGCACGACATCAATCGTGTCCTTTCAGGTTTACATATTTCATACCGCACGCTGGAATTAACAATGAAACTCATCACTCGTCGCAAGATACTTGGCAACATGCTGGCACTTGGATTGCTTGTTCCACTCTTCGCTTGCGGAGAAGGAAAACAAAAGGGAAGTTTATTTATGAAAAAAGAAATCGTCTTGGATGTCGTTCTCTACAGCTATTTGAATCGTCCGATATTCGACATCTATTTAAACGGAACTGATTTAGGTGTCGCAAATTCCTATGGCGGAACGGGTATCGTCACCAGCGTCTCGGTCCCCCTAGGATCGCAAACTCTGACTTGGCGCGACGCGGGTTCCGGAGAGGCATTCACCGTCAAGAATTCCTTAAACCTTGCTCAAAATCAAATTACACCAGGCTCGCGCTATCTAGGTGTTCATATTTATCCGGACCATACCGCAGAATTCACTTTCAGCGAACATATGCCGGAGACAACCTCACGAGGACATCACATCATCGAGGAGAGTAAGCGCCATGGCAAATGAGCAACTTGAATCGGCACTATCCAGTAATCGGGATGTCCCAGCAGATCCGCCGAGTTCAAAACAAGATTGCTCGGATGTTGTCAACATCAGTGTGTTTTTTGATGGAACTGGCAATAACAAAGATGACGATGAAAAACCAAAAAAATGGAGCAACCCGGCGCGGATGTGGCGTTCGGCCCAATTCTTATTTGGTGAAGGAAAGCCCAATTACCCTATTTATGTTTCCGGTGTCGGCACACCTTTTAACGGTACTGCAACCGGTTGGCTGGATAAGTTATGGCTTCCAGCAGAAGATACCGTGCCGGGGAATTTTGGCGGTGCAGGCGGAGCCCGCCGTACAGAATTCGGACAAAGTAACGTCAACGAAACGCTGCGGCGCGTGTTGCTCGACAACGCAAAAAAATTGAATTCGACGACGAAAGCCTATGCTGACAAAAGCAAGAACGAAAGTTTTAGCGAACTAAGTAAAGCGCTATCTGAACATCGCCTGATCAAGATGATAAATCTGTCCATTTTTGGATTTTCTCGCGGGGCAGCGTTGGGCCGTGCATTCAGCAACGATATTTTGGGGAAATGCGAGACGGATAAGTCCGGTCAGTTGACTTATCACGGTTTTCCGATCCGCATTCACTTTATGGGATTGTTTGACACGGTTGCATCGTTCGGTGTACCGGCTGGAAACATGGATTCTCTGTTCACAGAAAAGAATCTCAAGGTACCCGGCCAAGTGGAACGTTGCGTGCACTACGTAGCAGCACACGAAATACGCTTTTCCTTTCCGTCAGACTTAATTCGCCAGCATGGGAAGCTAATGTCGAATTGGACGGAAACTGTCTATCCTGGCGTGCATTCCGATGTCGGTGGCGGCTATGAGCCAGTCGATCAGGGCCTAACCAACAACTATGCCCGCATTCCGATGCGCGACATGATGGCTGAAGCAGTTAAAGCCGGAGTGCGTATGCGTTCGTACAGCGATCTGGAAAAAGATGCGAGCGTAAAAGCTCTTTTTTCCGAACGTTACGCAATAGAACCAAAAACCGAAATTGCGTATAAAGATTATATGGGCGCAGTGGCCCCAAACGGCACGACGGAACAAGTTGTTACTGCGCATATGAAAGCTTTGTATTCGGCATACGGAACTATGGCACGCAAAGGAATCAAAACACCCAATCAAAAATGGGACCTAGGGCATGCATTGACCGGCTACGAGAGCATGGAACATGAGGTGAAAGCCTTGCGCAGTCGTATGTCTAAACGTAGCTCATTGAAACACGAAACTTCGAATTCGCCAGAAACCTTGCAATTCGTTGGAACAGAATATGGACAAACTGTGAGTCCAGAAGCTTGGCGTCTGCAGGCGTGGGACAGCACTGCCAGCCCAGCAATAGTGACGTTAGTAGCCAACTACGTACACGATTCAAAATACGGCTTTATATATGGCATCGAGCCGTTCAGTTATTTCCGCCCACGCGGGATGACCGAATCCAGCCACAATGTATTGGCCCAAGGCATGCAGTGGCTAGATCAGAATGTAGAAGCGGCGAAGGAAGGAGTCATCAAGATTTACAACAATGCCGAAGGCGTCGTTGTCGAAACCTGGCAGGCGGGCAAGCTGATTGCGACCAAGACCTATAAGGTCGGAGAGAAATTCGTGGTCGACACCGTCCAGGCTGGAGAAAAATACGCGGTGGAGGTATATCAAACCAGCAAAAAAGTAGTTATCACAAAAATAGAAGAAGGTGAAAAATTCATCGTCACTTCGATTGATACGGCAAAAAAAGAAGCGTCTTCAGCATACGATGCTGCGAAAAAGGAAGTGTCATCGGCATATGACACGGCAAAGAAAGAAGCATCCTCGGCATATGACACAGCAAAGAAGGAAACGTCATCGGCGTACGACGCTGCAAAAAATAAAGCTGCCGATCTTGCGAAACAAGCGCAACAGGGCGCTCAGCATGCATCCGACGTAGTCGGCAAGGCGGTTGACGACGGCACCAAGGCTATCGAAGATAACTGGAAGGCAGCCAAGACCTTGCTTGGCTGGTGATGAAATTTATCAACATACTATTACCCTCGCCGCTACTGCCAATTTCTGCAACGGCCATGGATAAGTTCAAGAGACAGATAGATCAAAAAGGTGGGGTTGGATATCGGGTCGCAGGCTTATTGAATGCAATACCTTTGCTGCGCACGATATTAATTGCATCCTTTCAGTTTTACATACTTCATACCGAGCGTTGGAACTAGCAAAGGAACTCATCGCGTTCAGAGTAAGAAAAGAAAATGGCCCATACAAGGAAGATCGCTAAGCTATGAAAGTGAATATTTCACAGGTGATGCTTCCTGTTGTTTTTCTTATTTCTGCAGCTTTCGGTAACGTTCTTTCTGCAGAAATAAGAACTTCAAAAGTTGATGAAGAATTTCTCGCACAGGAACATATCAAGTTAAATGGAGACTTAGTCTCTGTGTTCGGAGTACAAGATCGAATTGGACAACACGTGCTGGTTTTGACAAAGAAAATTGGGCCGTCGAAAACAATAAAGAACAGTACTAGAAATGAGCGCATCGATTTACAAGCGTTTTTTTATGCGAAGCAGACTACCGGTTGGATTGAAGAATGGTCTATTGCTGATTTTGTTGATTGTCCCGGTCTGGATTTCAGCGCGTCTTTTTTTGTAAAGAATGTGGAATTTTCCGACTTGAACAACGACGGAATCGCCGAAATTACTGTTCCGTACAAGATGTTTTGCGGCGGCGGCATTGATCCTAGCACTGTTAAAGTGATTATGCGGAAAGGCAAGGAGAAATTCGCGATCAGAGGCAAATCTCAAATCGTCATTCAAGGTCAGGAACCGTACGGTGGCGAAAAAACCTACGATAAATCTTTGCTGTTACCGGAAAACGCAATGTACAAAAAATATCTGGATGCGATATGGAATAAGGTTTACGTCGAACGGCACTAAGATCGAGCGAAATGAATGGCAGGTTCCTACAGAATGATTCATAGCAATGGACAAACCGGTTACGAAATCCTCGAATACCACAAGGGTAGCGATCAGCCTCAGTCCGTACTCTATGTCCTGCACGACGGAAAACTGATACGAAAAGAAAACGGCCCCTACAAGGAAGATCGCTAATGGCAAAGATAAACTTTGAGACTGTTCCGTGCCTTCTTTGGAGTCGATATTGGCCCTGCTGCTGAGCCTGTTTATCTCTTTGCTGCGCAACGTCAGCCTGGCATTACTTGGCCTGCTCCTTTGGCGAAAAGGTGATGACTTCACAAAATTCCCCGAGCCCACACGGCGGGCGATTAATGTGGATGATTTTTTGGGGAAAACGCGCAGTTACGCAAGAAGCCAGCTCGGACTGTCTTATACGAGTTGGAGGATAGATGGGCACTACTGCATGATGTGGGGAACCAATATTCCTGCAGTCACTGCCTACTTCTTCAATGACAAATGCGTCAGGATGGATACCGACGACACATGGCATCTGCGCGCGAAGGATGAGGCCACTCTTTTAGCGCAATTTTCAGATCCCGACCGTTTTGTGGGAATGTCCATTGAAAAAATCAAGGCCATTGCTGGAACTCCGTCGGACTATGGCAGCTTTGACTTTGGCGACGAGGTATATGAATGGCAGCAAAAGAAAGTATGCGTTTCTGTCTGGTGTAATAGTGGAACATGCATAAGCGTAGGAATTTCCAGAAAATAGCGCATCACATATTCGATCATGTGGCCCTGCATCTTGTTTTTCCGGCGTCATGTAATTTGACATTCGCCACAGGTCAAATGTTAAATATACCTGCAATGCAGGCTACCGAATGTGCACAAACCCGCACACATCATCGGCAGATATCCTTTCACATCCGCCATCCTCAATTCCCCGCCAATCCCGCCTGAACACACGCCGCACAAGCCACGCAATCAATACCCAATACGGTATCGATGCCATGCGAAACTTCATTGGATATCTGCCGTGGTGCCTCATACAATCGGCGCATCATTAATCCGGCGCACCGCCATTCCACCCTCCCGATACGTGCTGCCGCAACAAAACCATCCCCAAAATTTTTCACAGCAGGTGACGTAGCTTCAAAAAAACCACGACAAATTAATAAAAAGGAGACAGGTCATGAAAAGAAGAGACTTCCTGGGCTATGCAGTAGTGACGCCGCTGCTGGCGGCTTGCGGTGTCGGCGGCGAGGACGGCGCGGCAACCGTTACCCCGAGCGCAAAATCGTTTGCCGCTGCCGGCAACACCACCAACGCCGTGTTCGCCAGCGGCGGCAGCCACGCGCTCTCCTGGAACAGCAGCGGCAACTGGTTCATGGACGGTTCGGCGTTCCAGTTCTTCGGCGGCGAGATCCATCCGGCGCGTGTCCCTTCGCAATACTGGGACCATCGCATCAAGATGATCAAGGCGCTCGGCTGCAACACCATCTCGATCTACCTCATGTGGAATTTCCACGAACTGTCCGACGGCTCGTTCGACTTCAGCTCGCCCGACAAGAACATGGGCCACTTCATCGACCTGTGCGCGCAGAACGGCATGTGGGTGCTGCTGCGTCCCGGCCCTTACGTCTGCGCCGAATGGGATTTCGGCGGCCTGCCGCCGCGCATGCTGGCCGATCCGCAGTTCAGGGACAGCGCCGGCAACCTGCAGATCCGCGGCAATTTCGCCAGCTACATGGCGGCCGTCAACAGCTGGAACACCGCGCTCTACAACAATGTGGTGAAGGGCCGGACCCTGGCGGCCGGCGGTCCTATCATGCTGGTGGCGGTGGAGAATGAATACACCTCCTGGTCGCCCGATGACGGCACCTATCCGAACGCGATCGCGCAGCAATGGACGGCGCTCGGTTATGCGGAAAAATTCTGCGTGTGCGACGGTTACGCCAACGGCTTCAAGAACAACCATATCACCCTGCCAGCCAACACTGCCTATGGCATGACCGCGGACGGCGCATCGGCCGGCAACTATGCGACCGCCGCCGGCAATTACGGCGTAGGCGCGTTCGGCGCGGAGTGTTATCCGGGCTGGATCTGCCACTGGGGAGACGCCAGCCAGACCCTGCATGTCGGGGATTTTGTGAGCCAGGTCACGGCGCTGACCACGTCGAAGTGTTCGTTTGTGCTGTATGTGGCGCATGGCGGCACCAACTTCGGGTTCACCGCCGGCTCCAACGGCGTCAGCGATTCCAGCAGCCAGGGCACCATCACCTCCTACGACTACGGCGCGCCGGTCTCGGAATCCGGCGGCGCCAATCCGAATTTCTCGCCGATCCAGGCCGCCTATGTCGCCAACGCGTCGTATAGCGTGCCGTTCGCCGCCACGCCGGCCGGCATCCCGCATATCAACGATGGCGATATCGCGGCGGTGCCGAGCAGCCAACTGACTTACTGCGGCTTGCTGCCCGGCCTCAACCTGGCTATCCAGAACCGGCTGCCGCAAACCATGGAAGCGATGGCGCTGGCGCTGAACAAGAGCCAGCCGGCCAGCGCTGGCGTGTACCCCTCCGGCGTGGCGGTTTACCAAACCACGCTGCCGGCATCCGGCGGCAACTTCACCCTTACCTTTGACCGCGCTCCCGACTATGCGCTGGTGTTCGTCAACGGCGTGCGCGCTTCCAGCCAGGTGCTCAGTACGGCATCCAACGGTGCATTGTCTCCGACTACATCGCTGACGATCAGCAACGCCGCGCCGAACGCCACGCTGCAGATCGTCTGCATGCCGTTCGGACGGGTCAACTTCGGCGCCGGCGGCATGAATGCCGAGGGCAAGGGATTGTCGCTGAACGTCTACGCCAACGGTACCGCGCTGGTCAACTGGAGCATGGCGCTCGCGCCCCTGTCGGCGGCACAGGTCGCGGCGCTCACCTTCAGCGCCGCGGCGCCTGCCGGCAGCCAGCCATTCTTCGCCAAAGCCACGGTCAACATCGCCACGCCGCAAGACATGTATATCGACATGTCCGCCTGGGGCAGCGGCTATGTCTTCGTCAACGGCTACAACCTGGGCCGCTACTGGACTGCCGCCGGTCCGCAGAAGCGGCTGTACTGTCCCGGCGTGTGGCTGGCCAGCGGCAGCAATACGATCGTGGTGTTCGAGTTCATCCAGGGCAGCGCAGGCAGCCTGGCTTTCTACGGCGCGAGCGGCATGCCGCAGAATATCACCGGCCCGGCCAGCACGGCAGCGGTGCCGCCGCCTGCCGCCAACACCTATTTCCTGCAGAACGTCAACAGCGGCCTGTACCTGGACGTGATGCCGGCGGTGGCGGGATCAGCCTACACCTATCCCGGCGTGCAGCCGCTAAGCGCCGCCGCGACGCAGGGGTGGACAGTGAGCACCGACAGCTTCGGCAACCTGAAGATCGTCAACGCCAGCACCGGCGCGGCGCTCGACGTCGCCAACAACAGCACGGCGGCGGGTTCCTCGGTGATCCTGTACGCGGCCAACGGCGGCGCCAACCAGAGCTGGAAAGCAGCCGGCGTCAGCACCGGCATCTACACCCTGGCCGGCAAGCAAAGCCAGCTGCTGCTCGACATCAACGGCGCATCCAAGGCGCCGACGTCGATCTCCGCCACCAGCGCATCCGCCAACATCGTCATCAACCCGGCCGACAACCCCAGCCAGCAATGGCCGTTCAGCCAGCAGTGGCGCTTCTTGCCGGCCATCGTTAACAACGGCGTCTACACCATCACCAGCGCCATCAGCAGCCTGCTGCTGGGTGTCTACCAGGGCGGCACGGCGGCCGGCACCCGGCTCGGCATCGCCGCCGCTACCGGCGGCCAGGAACAGCAATGGCGGCTGACCATTTCCAGCGGCAACTGGCAGCTGACCAACATCAAGAGCGGCCTGGTGATGGACGTGACCGGCCAGAAGACCGACAACGGCACCGCGCTGGAAATCTGGCAAGGCAACGGCGGCGCCAACCAGCAGTTCGCGCTGGTGCCGCGGCCGGATGGCGTCAGCTACGGGATCAAGGGTGTGCAAAGCGGGCGCGTCATCGACGATAACAATTCGGGCACCTCGCCTACCAGCTACGGCGCCACCAATGTCTCTGCGATTACGCTGTGGGATGACAATGGCGGGGGTAACCAGAGCTGGAAGTTCACCAAGGTGGGGTAGCGGAAGGAGTGGTTTGCCGGGGAGAAGAGGGCTTTACATGCTATCCCCGGCATAGTCATGCTTGAAATCAGGCCGGAACCAGTTCTATCTTGATTTTCTTGCCTAATGCCGCCGCTAAGCCCGCCAGCGTAGTCAGGGTCAAGCTTGTGTCGCTCTCATCGAGCAAGCGATTTAGAGCAGCGCGATTGGTATGCATCTTGCTGGCCAGTGCAGTCTTGGTTATTTTTTGTCCTTTCATTTCACTTGCAATTTGCCATGCAATCACACGTTTAATGGCCACGGCGGTTATCTCGTGCAGCGTCGCATCTTCTGCAAGAAAATCGTCTATCTTGCTTGTTCTCGTTGTGTCTTCAGTGATATCCATTATTTCATCTGCAGTAATAAGGCTTGACTTAAAGTAAGCTTTAACTCGTATCCTTGCGCTGCATACAATTTAGCGCGTGACTTAATCCGTTAAATTGCCCGGATGCTATATATGAAAAATTCAAGGAGCCGATATGGAAGCAAGTTTTTGGCATGAAAAATGGAAACGGGGCGAAATCAATTTCCATCAAAGCGAAGCAAACCCCTTGCTGACAGTGCATTTTGAAAAATTAAACCTGGCAAAGGGCAGCCGTGTGTTCCTGCCGTTGTGCGGCAAGACACGCGATATTGCATGGCTGCTTGCCAGCGGTTATCGCGTTGCCGGCGCAGAGTTGAGCGGACAAGCAATTAACGAATTGTTCAAGGAGCTCGGCTTGGCGCCGACAATATCCGAAGCGGGGAAATTGACCCGCTACAGCGCTGACGATATCGACATATGGGTGGGCGATATTTTCGACGTGTCTGCGGAGCATCTTGGCCCCATAAATGCAATATACGATCGCGCCGCCTTGGTCGCGCTGCCGGCAGACATGCGAAAGCAATATGCCTCGCACCTGATGCGAATAACCGGCGCGGCGCCGCAGCTGCTGATTTCTTACGTGTACGACCAATCGAAGATCGATGGCCCGCCGTTTTCAGTGATCGAGGATGAAGTAAGGCAGCACTATGGCGCCGCTTACCAATTGACGCCGGTTGAGGTCAAGGACGTGGCGGGCGGATTGAAGGGGAAAGTTGCGTCAACCGAGACTGTCTGGCTGCTTCAAAAGATCAACAGCTAAACTTGTTAAGCATTAATAAAACCATGCTCAGGACAATACTCGCACTTAGCCTGCTTCTGTCAGTTAGCGGCGTCGCATTCGGTGGGGAAAAATTCGATGAAACCAAGTGGCAAGCATGGGTGCCAGCCGGATGGAAAATACTCGCCGGCGCGACAGGGGAGTTAAATCAGGGCGGCTCGGACGATGCCGCACTCGTTCTGGAAGAGGATAACCCGAAGAAACGCACAGAAAATCCAGTCGGCAATTCCGGCGGGGGAGCGAATCTCAACGCCAGGCGCTTGCTGGTCCTGTTTCATACCGCGTCGGGATACCGGAAGGTTGTAGAAACGGACCGTTTCTTACCCAGCCAGAACCAGGAAGGCGATCAATGCACGTTTTGGAGCATCCAGGATGTTCAGGTGCTTCGCAAGCAGCTTCAAGTCTCGTTGCACCATGAGTTCGCCTGCGGCAGCGGCACTGGCGGCGATAGCAAGTTCGTCTTTCGCTATCAAGATGGGCAGTTTCGCCTGATCGGACTCGATGCCAGCTTTGCCGCACGCGACACTGACAGGACTCTCAGCGTTAACTACCTAACCGGAAAACAAATTTTCACCAGCGGCAATTTTGCAGACGAAAAAACGAAAAGACGACAATCAGATATTCCGGCACAGGAAAGACGCGTCTATCTGGATCGCATTAAACCGGCGCCTTGTTACGATTTGGGTGGATCTGTTTCACAAAATAAATGCAAATGACGGCGATCTAACTGTACTAGCTCAGACTCAACCCGATTTTGAGCGGCATGATTTCATCTCAAATCAGCTTGATCCGATTGTCCAAGTATTCATCGGAACAGATATAACAGATATCTGAGACGGCCTCAGCCATCGCGCACGGACGATTTTCGCTGAGGCCCCTTTGCTTATTGTTTATTGCTTATCCGCGATCAGCTTGCCAGCCTTTGCCCAATTTTCACGCGGCACTTCGCTGATCACGATATCCACGCTTTCCGGCGGACAAGCCAAAGTTTCGACGGCAACGCGGGTCGCTTCGAGAACGAAGGCGCGCTTTTGTTCCAGCGTGCGGCCGGGGTGCATTTCCAAACGTAAGATAGGCATGGCAGTTCCTCTATGAGCGACGCCCCGGATAGGGCGCCAACACCCTCAGTGTCACTCAGTTCTGGACAAGGATAAATATGCAATAATTTCAGTCATTTCAAACCTACAGGTTCTTAATCATGGACAAACTGGCTGGCATGGCAATGTTTGTGCGCGTGGTGGAAAGCGGCAATTTCACTGTCGCGGCGGCCGCCAGCGGCGTTTCTCCCACCATGGTTGCGAAACATGTCAGGACGATTGAACAACGGCTCGGCGCGCGTTTGCTCCACCGCACCACGCGCCGGCAACAACTGACTGAAGTGGGCCGGCTCTATTACGAACGCTGCAAGCGTGTGCTGTCCGAAGTGGAGCTGGCCGAGGCTAGCGCTTCAGAGCTGCAGGCCAGTCCGCGCGGGCTGGTCAGGCTGGTTGCTCCGGTGAGCTTTGGCAGCCAGAGCCTGGTTCCTGTATTGGCCGACTACCTGGCCCGCCATCCTGAAGTCAACGTAGAACTGACGCTGGACAATCGCGTGCCTGACCTGATCAATGAAGGTTACGAGCTGGGCCTGCATATCGGCGACATCGACACAGCCGGGCTGGTTGCGCGGCCGCTACGTCCCTATCGCAGGATACTGGCGGCAGCGCCAGGCTATCTGGCCCAGCATGGGCAGCCGGAACATCCGGAACAATTGAACGCGCACAGTTGCCTCGGCCTGTCGTACTGGCGCCACCATGATCGCTGGCATTTGGTGGGGCCTGGCGGTGAAGTGTGTGCCGTGGCGGTAAAAGGCCGGTTCAGCGCAAACCAAGGCGGCGCCTTACGCAATGCTGCACTGCATGGCGCCGGCATCGTGCTCCAACCTGAAGTGCTGCTGGCCGACGACCTGGCAGCAGGCCGTTTGATGCCGGTACTGCCGGCCTGGTCATACAGGTCCACGCCAATGTATCTGATTTACGCGCAGGATAGCCGTCCAACGGCAAAATTACGCAGCGTGATCGATCTGCTGGTACAGCGTTTCGGCCTTGAAGAATAGCCGGTTCCGCCCAGGATTCCAGAACAAGATCCTTGACCTGTTTCTCCCGCCCACAAGCGCCGCGCCACCGGCGTTGCAGTGTATCCTGTCGCCATGGATTCCCTGATAGCCGCCTCTGCGCGGGCTCTCGCCGCCGGCGATGCGCTCGGCGCACTCAAGCGTGTCGCCCTGCGCGACGATCCGCCGGCGCTGGCCTTGCGCGGCATCGCCATGGCTCAGCTGGGCGAACATCCGCGCGCCCGTGAACTGCTGCGGCGTGCCGCCCGCGGTTTCGGCGCCCATGAGGAGCTGTCGCGCGCGCGCTGTGTGGTCGCCGAAGCCGAGGTGGCGCTGGCCGTGCGCGATCTCGGCAGTTCGCCGCGCGCGCTGGCGGCGGCCCTGGCCACGCTGGAGGCGCACGGCGATCACGCCAACGCGCTGCAGGCGCGGCTGATCGCGGCGCGCAGGCTGTTGCTGCTTGGCCGCCTGGACGAAGCTGAAGCGACGCTGACGCAACTCAATGGACATAGCCTGCCGCCGTCGCTGGCGGCGGTAGCCGAACTGGCTGCGGCGGAACTGGCGCTGCGCTCGCTGCGCGTAGCCCCGGCACGGGCAGCGCTGGCCCGTGCGCACGAGGCAGCCGGTCGCGCGCGCGTGCCGGCGCTGCTGGCCGAGGTGGCGGAGGCGCTGGCCGCGCTCGAGCGTCCCGCTGCCCGGCGCCTCTCTGCCGGCTGCGAGCAGGCGCTGCGTCTTGACGAGGTTGCTGCGCTGCTGGCTTCCGATGCACTGGTGGTCGATGCCTGCCGTCGCGGGCTGGGGGTCGGCACCAGTAATGCCTGGCAGCCGCTGGCGCGGCGGCCGGTGCTGTTCGCCCTGGTGCGCGCGCTGGCCGAGGCGTGGCCTGGCGATGTCGACCGGGAAACCTTGATTGCGGCGGCATTCAACACACGCCATCCCGACGACACACACCGGGCGCGCCTGCGGGTCGAAATCGGCCGCCTGCGGGCGCTCGTCAAGGAACTGACGCAGATCGAAGCCACCGCACGCGGCTTCGTGCTCAAGCCGCTAGTCGAGCGCGCCGTGGTCGTGCTGGCGCCGCCCATAGCCGGCGACCAGGCATCGCTGGCGGCGCTGCTGGCCGACGGCGCGGCCTGGTCGACCTCGGCCCTGGCGCTGGCCCTGGGCGCCAGCCAGCGCACTGTCCAGCGCGCGCTGGCCGAGCTGGAGGCCGGCGGGCGGGTGCGCTCCATAGGGCGGGCGCGGACGCAGCGCTGGCTGTCGCCGCCGCTGGCGGGATTCACGACAATCTTGTTACTCCCCGCCGCGCTCCAGATGGAATAAAGTTGTCTTACGGCGCCGCTTCGAGGCGCGCGGCAAGACAACCGCAAGGAGACAGCGATGACCCGCAATGCCAGTACAAGCAAAGACAAACCCCAGACCAAGGCGCGCGCGGCCGAGATCGTCCGCGAATACGGACCCTTCGCCGGCGCCAGCAAGATCGCCGGCGTGACCCACGACGGCCAGCGCGTCTGGGCCGCCACCGGCGCCAGACTGATCGCCTTCGATCCCGACAGCGGCGAGCCGACGCGCACGCTCAACCTCCCCTGCGACGCCGGTACCGCCTTCGATGGCGCCTACCTGTACCAGATCGCCGAGCAGCGCATCGACAAGATCGATCCCGCCAACGGCAACGTGGTGGCATCGATCCCGGCGCCCGGCAACGGCTACGACTCAGGGCTCACCTGGGCCGAAGGCAGCCTGTGGGTGGGCCAGTACCGCGACCGCAAGATCCACCAGATCAATCCAGCCACCGGCGCCATCATCCGCTCCATAGAATGCAACCGCTTCGTCACCGGCGTGACCTGGGTCGACGGCGAGCTGTGGCACGGCACATGGGAAGGCGACGAAAGCGAAATCCGCCGCATCGACCCGGACAGCGGCGCCGTGCTCGAACGGCTGGAAATGCCGGCCGGCACCGGCGTCAGCGGGCTCGAATCCGACGGCGCCAGCCTGTTTTACTGCGGCGGCGGCGAAAGCGGCAAGGTGCGCGCCGTGCGGCGTCCGAAAGGCGCCGGGTCGTAATCACCCCAAGAGCACGGCGAGCAGGGCCATCTCTTCGGCGCAGCCGAGGGACGCTGCACGCCGGTCTGGTTCAAACGCTGTCCTGATCAACCTCAGTCCAAGGAGCAAGACCATGAAGCTGTACTACATTCCATCCGCCTGTTCGTTGTCGCCGCACATCATTGCCAACGAGCTTGGCCTGCCGATCGAACTGGTGAAGGTCGACCCCAAGACCAAACGCACCGAACACGGCGACGATTATCTCGCCATCAATCCCAAGGGCTATGTGCCCGCACTGCAGCTGGACGACGGCCGCGTGCTGACGGAAGGCCCGGCCGTGGTGCAATACCTGGCCGACCTGAAACCCCAAGCGCAGCTGGCGCCCGCCAACGGCAGCATGGCGCGCTACCGCCTGCAGGAGATGCTGGGCTATATCAATTCGGAGCTGCACCAGGGCTACCTGCCCTTGTTCTACCCAGAGACCAGCGATGAAGTACGCGCCGGACGCATGGCCCATCTGCGCAAGCACTATGCGCTGATCGACGCCACGCTTGGCTTCACGCCATTCCTGCAGGGCGAACAGTTCAGCATCGCCGATGCCTATCTGTTTGTGGTGACGCGCTGGTCGGCGTTCGTCAGCCTCGACCTGTCGCCGTTCCCGCACCTGCAGGCATTCCAGGAACGCATCGCTTCCCGCCCCGCCGTGCAAGCGGCGATGCGACGCGAACAACCGGCAACCGCCTGACCCTTTGCCATTAGCCAAGGAGCACATCATGAACACCGCTATTCCCGAAGTAAAGAACCATCCCGTCGTCTCCAGCGAGCGCTGGCTGAGCGAGCGCAAGACGCTGCTGGCGCGCGAAAAGGAACTGATGCGCCTGCACGACCAGGTTGCCCGCGAGCGCCGCGCGCTGCCGTGGGAGCGCGTCGAGAAGGATTACGCGTTCGACACCGCCGAGGGCCGGCGCACGCTGTCCGAACTGTTCGACGGCCGCCGCCAGCTGCTGGTGCAGCACTTCATGCTTGGCCCGGGGTGGGAGCAGGGTTGTCCGAGCTGCTCGTTCATGGCCGACCACAGCGACGGCATGAACGTCCACCTGGCGCAGCGCGATATCACGCTGGTGGCCATTTCACGCGCGCCGCTGGCCGAAATCGAACCCTTCCGCCAGCGCATGGGCTGGCGGTTCCGGTGGGTGTCCTCGCATGGCAGCGATTTCAACTACGACTTCAACGTCAGCTTCACGCCGGAAGAACGGGCCAAGGGCGGAGTCAGCTACAACTATGTCATGCAGTCCTTCCCGCAGGAGGAGGCGCCCGGCATCAGCGTGTTCTACAAGGATGATGCGGGCCAAATCTTCCACACCTATTCGACCTACGGCCGCGGCGTGGAGGTGATGATGGGTGCGTACAACATGATGGACCTCACGCCCGAGGGGCGCGGCGAGCGGGATGTGCCGCACAAGATGGAGTGGGTGCGTCATCATGACCGCTATGAGCCGGGGCCGGCGGCTGGGTCTTCTTGCTGTGCGCATACCTGAAGCAGTAGCTATCAGAGTGCATCATGTCGAACCTTTGGCCATGGCTGGCGGTGGCGGGAGTCGGCGCCCTGCATGGGCTGAACCCCGCCACCGGGTGGATGTTTGCCGCTGCCTGGGGCGTGCGGTCGGGCGATCGGGTAAAGGCGTTGCGGGCTTTGGCGCCGATTGCGGTCGGGCACGCTGCATCAGTCGCGCTGGTGGCAGGTGCGGTGGTGTTTGGGCTGGCTATGGATCGTGTGACGTTGCAAGTCTTGGCGGGCGTGCTGCTTGTGGCAGTCGTGGCGCATCACCTGGCGGGCCGCATAACCAAGCGGATCAGGACGCCGGCAGGCCATGTCGGGCTGGCGCTCTGGTCCTTCATGATGTCCACCGCGCACGGCGCCGGATTGATGCTGGCGCCGGCGTTCATTCCGCTGTGCATGGCAAACACGCCTGCGCGTGAAATCACTGCATCTGGTTCGCTGATGCTGGCGCTAGCTGCAGTGGGTGTTCACACTGCGGCTATGCTAGCCGTCACCGCTGCGACCGCATACGAAATTTGCCTCGGCTTTGATGTCGGCAGCCGCTTGCTTCAGAGCGTCAGGCAGAAAGCGCCAAAAGTAGTCGCTAGCACAGACCGTAGAGTGGGCACGGGTGGACGTTTCTTATAACAGCTTGAAACACATGTATTTAGCCTCTCTTGAAAAGCGCAGCTTGCATCTGGGTGAATAAGCCTCCGACAGAGATCGCCAGGTAGTCGGTGTAACCATCGGTGGCCAGCGTCTTGGCGACCGTCGACGAATCGACGAAGCGCGTCATCTGAGCCTTGAACTCGGGGCTTTTGACGATCTGCGGAATCTGCTTGATAGCCGCCGCCAACAGCCCGGGGTAGTCCACCACGCCGTAGTCCTCGATCTTAGCGACCACGAGTTCCGGGACGAGCTTGGCGCCGCGCGTCGCCATCCAGGCCAGGTCCCAGATGTCGCGGTGGCGGATCTTGGCCGAGTCGGGCCCCACCGGCTGGCCTTGGTTGTCCAAAAGCGAGGTCGGGAAGGCCAGCACCTTGTCCGCCATGATCTCGTCGAGCGATTCGGCGTTGACCAGCACCGCGGGCATGCCGGCCAGAAAGTCGTAGTTGGCCCGAAGCGGCACCAGCTCGCGGGTGTGGGCAGGAATGTTCGCGATCTCCAGCTTGATCTTCTGCCTTGGCATCGCGGGATTCTCCGGTGAAGTCTCGATCGAGATCCACCATTTGTCGACGCGGACATGCTTGATCCCGTCTTCGCCGACCTTGGCCGGCTTGTTGTTGACCGCGACTTTCAGGCCGAAGCGCTCGCCGATACGCTTCTCCACGCACTCCTTGATCTTCTGCATGCTGTCGGCCGAAAAGTCCTTGCCGCCGGCGAAGTCGAGATCCTCGCTGAACCGATCCGATCCGCGGCATAGCCGCAGCGAGGTGCCGCCTTGGAACACCAGCCCTTTGAGCAAGCCCTCGGCGTCGAGCGCCTGGAAGATCTCGTAGTGCAGCAGCTCCTTCTCCACCACCGGCCGCATCGCTGACAGCCCTGGGTTGGCCATGGCCAAGTCGACTAGCTGGTTGAAATCCTGTTGGTCCTCGCTCATGCGTCTTCTCCTTGTGGCTCGTCCTCGAGTTCGCTTCGATCGATCATGTTGGCGTTGCGCCCCACGCGCAAGAGATCCCGGATCGCCGCCCGCTTGGTGGCGATCCGCAGCGGCCGGCCCTTGGCCTGCATCGTGCGCTTGATGATCTCTGCGGCGCGTCGCTTGGTGTGCGTGAACTCGATCGTCCCGTAGGGAGTGTCGACCACGCCGCTCTTCCCCGTCGTCATCACCGTCATCCGGTTGATCGGAATCTGCGAGATGGCCCCATACTCGGACAGGATCGACTCCAAGCTGACGTATGAGAGGCTTCCAGGGCGCAGCGCCTTGGCGATCTCCTCGGCGATCCAGCGGTTCTTGCTCATCGCGGCTGGGTTCAGGTACAGCCCCTTGGCTACCCGCTGCAGGAGGCCGTCGGCGACCATCCGCTGCAACGACTTCTCCATCGCCTTCTCGCCTTCGTCGGGAAAGAGCTTCTCGATATCGCGTCGGGCCAGGACATGCACTCCGCGGCGATCAAGCTCAGAGAGTTTTCGGATCAGTTCGATTTTCTTCATCAAGTCCCCTCCAACCCGATATTAAAGTAGGGAATCGGCAGACTTAGTGTAATCCCTTGATGCCTCGAGGTCAACAGTAAGTATCCTTGTACCCTACGTTTTAATAGGGATTTGGAAGACTTGTCCGCACCGCATCGATTTTGGCCAACAGTTGCTTTCATTCGGAATGTTACGTGCCAATATTGAAACATTAATCAAAAAACAATATTATACGGGCTGACAAACCACATCGTCGCCAGGTATTCGGCGGACCGCCAAGCAATACCCGTCATTCGTCTGAAGCAGTTCCTTGATTGAAGACCCATGCTGAACACCGACCCGCACCGCAGCTGTCACCACATCATCCATGCCAGCCCTCCCTTTTGGCTTACGGCCTCATATGCCCCCAGGCGAGGCTCGCCGGGTCATGCCGAAGCGCTGTGCCTCTACCTTTCCGGCAACGAGAAAGCGTTTTGCGGTTATTTTTCACGCCTGGACGCGATGATAGAAGGCGCCTATGCCTCCACGCCGCCAGCCAGGATTTGTCACAATGTACACGCCAACGACTTCGATTTTCGCGACGCCCACGCCATTGACGGCGAACTCCGCTTCCTCTTCCTGACCGGCTACGCCGCAGCCGATCATCGCCTGGTCATGCGCAAAGGCGCTCCGGTAAAGATCGCGCACCAGCAAACTGTCGCCGCCGATTTCAGCCGCCTGCCGTTTGAGCTGACCGTCGATGAAAAAATCTACGACACCTATCTCCAGGTACGCGCAGACGCCGGCCTGTTTGCCTTTGCCGACACGCTGGAAGTCATCAATCGCCAATGGGACCAGCACCGCCTAGACCAAGAATTGGCACAAGCCACCGCCTGCCTTCCGGAAACAGTGGCGCATACGGACGACTTGCCTATCAATCAGATCGCGATCTATGACCCGGAATTCAGGCAATGGAACTTCGCCGCGCGGGAAGAGGAATGAGGAGAGACAAATGATGGTGCTTGGAAAAGGAATCATACGGGCCGGCGACCAAAACGTACTTGGCGGGCAAGTGATGACAGGCTCGCCTGCAAATAAGGTGCTTGGCAGGGCGGTTGCACGCATTGGGGACTTGGTCGATTGTCCGCTGCATGGGGTCAATCAGATTATTG
The DNA here is from genome assembly GCF_059418905.1 of Collimonas sp. GW821-FHT07E08. Taxonomy (NCBI): domain Bacteria; kingdom Pseudomonadati; phylum Pseudomonadota; class Betaproteobacteria; order Burkholderiales; family Oxalobacteraceae; genus Collimonas; species Collimonas sp. GW821-FHT07E08. The sequence continues at coordinate 105,916 of NZ_JBWKQR010000006.1, forward strand.
AAGGATGTCCGTCGTACCGGGTGATGGGTGTGCCGGTGGCTTTGGATGGGCATGTCAGTGAATGCGGGTGTGCTTTGGTTTCCAGCTTCCAGGCAAGCCCAGGATTGAACGGCGCGGGTTTTGGCGCGGCGAGTGCTGACCGATCGCCTGCATCAGGCGGACAGGCCATGAACCCAACGCGCTACGATGAGCAGATTAAATTTCTGCTTGGCTCGGGTGCTGCACTTGACGGCATGGCGTATACATTGACACTTGATGACGGTAAAAAGATTAAGGGCATTACCGATGCGGAAGGTAAAACAGCGCGTATCGAAAGTGACGAGCGCCGCTTCATTACCAGCGCTCATTTGACGCCAAGGCGAATATTTTGCTGTGCAAAGCAAGCGGACAATGCCGGCGATCTACATGAAGAGAGTATCGACGTGAAGTTAGAAGGAATCCAGACCAACGCAGACAATGTCGGTTCTTCCGTGACAGAACATGTCGTTAAAGAAAAAGTGCGACCGCTGACGACAGGTGAAATTGCCATGGCCCAACTGATGTTTCGCGACTCGGTTGATTACTCAAAAGTCAAAGTACACAGCGGGGCATACATACCCGGCGCTGGCGCCAACGCAATAACGCCAAATGGTGAGATGTATTTCCCAAATGACTACTATAAATCCGATTACTCAGCGGAAAGCGATATTTACAAAATTTGGTTCATTCATGAGATGACGCATGTTTGGCAGTATCAGTTGGGATACTGGTTAAAGTGGGCTGGCTTCAAGATCCTACTCAAGGGCGGCTATCAATTTGACGCCGGCCAAGACACCGCACGCGCATATCGATATGAGGCAACCTCAAATCCTGACAGAGCATTGCAGGATTTTAATATGGAGCAACAAGGCGATTTGATTTCACACTATTTCGACGCAGTATATTTATCCAGAGTGAGAGTTGATGCACATCGTAAACGTGTCGCAGATCTGCCATTCTTGCAAATTATTCTCGCCGATTTTCTGAGGAACCCATCAGATGCTTCTTTGCTTCCCACCACTACTCGGATTGAACGTCATGAACCTGTCTCGCCGCCTGCATACCCGACATAGCTTAACGACCTGCATGCTATTTATCGGTCTTTGCTGTTCAGGTAATTCCGACGCGACTTCGAAGCCTTACGACGCCGACGCTCAAGTCGTCATGAAAGATGGCGTGCCCTGTTTTTTTGCGACAATGGCAAACGAAAAACCTCCGAAATTCGGACAGACCATTATGGTCAGCATCAATCGGGGACAGACTGTGTGGTACATCGATGAAGATCACGGCACGGAACAAGTCCCGTCCAATATTGATCGATGCGTTAAATATGGCGCGGCTTGGCGCACAGGCGTGACAGTCAAAGAACCTATGCCATTGCAGGATGGCGTACCGTATTTTGCCGACATCGGTTCAACTGCACGTTTCCGGGTTACGTTTTGCCTCTCTCGTACCGCTCAGGGTGAGCCGGTACTGACGACGTGGGCTGAGGGTGGCTATAAATGTACGGATAAACCATTAAATGATGCAGACAAGCCGTCGATATGGCAACGCATGTTCGGTAAATAAAAACTCAACGTTCATCCACTAAGCTCACTTGCAAAAACACTGTTTGACGAAGGATTACGATAGCGCGGTTACTTCGCTGTTGCCGACAACAACTCATATTGAGGATTGAAAAATGCCTTTTCGCAGTTTTCTGCAACGTCAGATTGCCTGTATTTTGCTTGTCATTGGTTCTGCTATGTCAAGCCAATCTGGTGCAATGTCTGGCGGTTATGATGCGCCAGCAATCTATGAATTAACGACACAGGTCATTCTGAAGGACGACGCTCCTTGTTTCTTTTCGACCGCAATGACTGGTGAAGATAAAGGAACAAGGCAGCGATCCGTTACCGTGGTACCCATGCAGGGTAAAATCGCTTGGCATATTTCTGGAGATCGTGGTTCGCGGCCACTGCCGGCCAGCGCAGACCAATGTGTCAAATACGGCGAGACCTGGCAAGCTGGAAAGATACTGGCAGAACCAAAGCCCCTGCAATACGGAATGCCTTATCTTGTCGACGTTGGCGCCCGATATCACTATTTCGGCATATTTTGCCTTTCGCACGATTCCGCCGGCGCGACGTTACTTACGCAATGGCGCATGGATGAAGATATTGCGTGTACTGAAACACCATTAAACAAACCAGGCAAGAATCCGTCTGCTGCATGAAGAAAAACAAGGAACCGACTATATTTCTGATTTTGGTTTATCGCTCGTAGTGCGGCCCCATCGATTTAGCAATGACAGTAGCTGGATCGAAGCCACTTAGGTCAGGCCCGGAAATCGAACTGGCCTGTTGCAGTTTGTCTCGCCGATCGAGGCCGAAATTTTCAGGCTCCGCTGTAACTGCTCATAAGTTGCTCCCAACCAAACACCGTAGCCGGCTGCAATTGTGCAGACAGCGTCAGCACAGTCCAGGGGTAGGCAGGATTCCGATGCATCACCACCCACCGTACCCGGCATCAATCACCAGCTCACTGCCGCTGACAAAGCGGCTCGCATCCGACACCAGATATAAAATCCCTGCAGCTACATCCGTGGCCGCGCCCCGGTTCGTCATCATCCGCAATTCAGCGGTGTCGGTCAGCGCCTGCGTCAGGTCGCCTTGCTTACGCTTGGCCGCCGCCAGTGCCGGCGGCCGCGCTACACCGGGATAAATGGAATTGACGCGGATGTTATGCGCGGCGTAGCGGATCGCATTCATGTTCGCCATGCGCAGCGCCGCCTTTGCCGCATGATCAGCGGCTTCCTGCCGCTCACCGTCCATACCGCATAACGACAGCACATTGACGATAGAGCCGCCACCAGCCCGCGCCATCGCAGCGATCACATGCTTGCTGCACAAGATGCTGCCGTTGACGTTCGCCTGCATCGCTTTTTCCCATTGTTTTATCGATAGTCCCTGCGCAGACGCATTGTCGGCATGGACGCCGGCGCTGTTGATCAGGATATCGATGCGGCCGAAATAAGCTTCGACCGCCGCTATCGTCCGCCGCACTGCATTGTTGTCGCTGACATCGAGTTGCCAGAATCGGGCGCGGTCCTGAGCGCCGCCAAGCATCCTGGCGACGGCATGTCCTTCCTGCGCGCGCACGTCCAGAATCGCCAACCGAGCTTCAGCGGCGGACAGTGCGCCGGCGATGTGTAAAGCCATGCCGCGTGCTGCGCCGGTGATCACCGCTACTTTGTTTTTGAGGGGGAAGTAAGCGTTGAGTGGATTCATGTCAGTTCAACCATGTCGAGGTTTCGGCCTGCGCCACCAGCGAACCGATGAGGTTGACGAAGACCATCTGCTCCAACTCGCCGGCGGCGCACATCATTTCACCAGCTCGGATCATTAGCGTCGCTGGTGCGATGCAGTTGTCGATCACCTGCGCCCGGGTCTCTGCCGAGAGAGGTTCATCGCACAAAACATCCAGGCGATCGGCAATGATGTCGGCGAGGTCCTGGGGATCTGGTAAGGCAAATAGTGGCATTCCATGCTCCTTATCGCTTCGTGTGTTCAGGTCGTAGTAGACGCGACCGTTAATGCGGTCGCTGCCAAGGTCTTGCTTATTTTTATTCTTGTTCCATAACTAAAGAGTTGTATATGACCGTCAGCACTACATAGCGCGGGAAATTCATATGTGACGATTTGTCTACATTATTGCATGTGACGATTAGTCCGTGTTCGATTAGTCAACAAAATGTGTTAATGCTTATGTGAAATCTTTATCAATACGCTTCGGTGAACGAGTACGAGAACTGAGAAAAGAACAGGGTCTTTCTCAGGAGGGATTTGCCGACATGTGTGGCTTTGACCGCACGTATATTAGCGGTATTGAAAGAGGGGTGCGCAACCCTTCGCTATCTGCGATAGAAGCTTTGGCTATGGCATTGGGTGTCACGGTGGAAGAGCTTTTTAGCGGACTTTAACGCCACCAAATCGCGTCAATCCAGTCCGTCTAATCACCGCAATCATCTCGGGTTGCATTGATCCGAAACCTCAAATTCTGCCCCAAATCTTGACCGATAGAGCGGAGCTGCAAATAGTAGGCAGCAGCGATCTTTTATATGGTGTTGGATGCCAGCCGCTTTGTCAGCGGAAACGAGTTGGTGATAGCCACAAAATGGAGTAGGTGCACCGCCGCGACCACTACGAACTGAGGCGGGCGGCCGGTCCGTGCTGCGCGCATAACGCGCTAACGCTAGTTGACTTCGTTCATATCGCCGAATACTGCTCAAGACTGTATTTCCGAATAGTGTTTCGCGGCTAAGGAACATCAATTATTGGATACCAGTGCTAGCGGCTCATGCTCTGGGGGCTTTTGTAAGCGCTTGAACATTTCGCGCGATTTCGCTCCTTGCATAAGCCACATAAACGTTCCCCAAAAGTACCAAGCGAATGTAATAGCGGTAAAAGCGAATACGATCTGTTGGTCCCGCACCGTCTTAATGACGTAAGGAACAAGAGATTTCTCTTTGAATAGTTTGCAGACAATGGATGCGTCCGCTTGACTAAATCCGGATGAAACAACAGTACTCTCCGCAGTGCACTGCTCGCGACTTAAGCCTACATCCGAGTTTATTGGTTTGGCATATTCGACCGAAAGCGTGAAAAAGACTCGGCTTTGCTTCATCTGAAGGATCGCCTTGTCGTACGTAGTACCGATCAAAGACGCAACACTTACAACTGCTAACGTTACCGCTGCAGCGAACAAGAGAATGAGCAACCAACGCTTGGCGAGCTGATCTTCTTCCTTAAGTTGGATTCTCTCCAGATCGAAATAGCCGCCGCATGCCGCCACGTCACCCATATCCTCATTATTTTTTTCCGCCCACTCAATTAACTCACGTGCCTGCTTTAACGTTCGCGCAGGAACTCCTGTTGTAAAGCGAAACTGCATCAATGCCGATTGTTGGTCCAGAAAATCACGTACTGGCCCTTCTTTGCACTCTTTCTTCCCATGAAAGAGTTGCCACAATCTAGCCATCAAGCTATACGTCGATTGCGTGCGACGCCAGATATAGAGTGCAAGCACCAGAGCTATAACAATTGCCAGGATAAATCCCCAGCTATTAGGAACACTTGTGACGCTACGGATATTTTCCAGAAACTCCATGAAACTCCCTTTTATGTAAGTTGGAATCTAATCACTCACGGTCCTATGGACTCACATGCGCATCTTTCTTTTTAATATCTAAATTCCTTTAGATCGCCCAAACCAATCTAATGACACACAAGGATTTGTGTCATCCATCAACCTTTCTTGATGCCTGCCGGCAAAATGTTGCATAAATTCAATTGCCTTAAGATAATATATGGGAAATTATCAAGAATGAAAAAAGATCGTGGGATTCGAACTCGAAAAGCTCTATAGCCGCCGTAAAGATATCCACGAGAAATTCGGCGGACAGCAGCAGGGCGGGATCTCGACGCCGGCGAACGCGGCTTATATCTTTCTTTTTACAAGCGAAGCTGGCGAACAGCACGGCTACCATGATGGCTATGACGAGAACGGCTTGTTCATCTATACAGGAGAAGGACAGATCGGCCCCATGCAGTTCCTCAGAGGAAATCGTGCGATCCGCAACCATATCAAAGATGGGAAAGAATTACTTCTTTTTTCCTCCACAAAGAAAGGTGGAGTCTACAGATTCAAAGGAACGTTTTTGTGTGCAGGATGCAACGACGATAAGATCGGACCAGATACGAATGGCAATCCGAGGAAGTTAATTCAATTTCACTTAACGCCATCATCAGCGCTAACTGCGCATCTCCAAGATGAATCAAGTGAAGTCGCTGCCTATGAAAATGTCGGTCTGGACGAGATGAGAAAGCGTGCTTACGCCGCCGTTGAAAACAAAGTATGCACTGCGCCGGCGGTTTCAAAAAGGAACGTATACAAGCGGAGTGAAGACGTCAAAGCTTATATTTTAGCGCGTGCTAAAGGTATTTGCGAATCATGCGGGAAGGCGGCGCCATTCTTAAATAAAGACGGAAAATGGTATCTGGAAGCACACCACATTCGCCAATTATCAGATGACGGATTAGATATTCCATCTTGGATAGCAGCAATCTGTCCAAACTGTCATCGCGAGATTCATCATGGACGAGATGGTGCAATGAAAAATCTGACACTGCTGGCCCAAATCAATAGTATTGAAATTCGCTAGTTTGTTGATGTAGCCGATCGATAGCCAAAGGCAACTACCTGGGAAGCAATGAAAACATCGTTAATTCTATCAATCATCTGATTCCGGCCTATACCTGGGAAGTAGTCAAAAAAGTTACATGAGCTCGTTCACTTATTGAGTAAGCACTGATTCTGCCGATTAATGACCCAGCGGCAGATGAAGAAGATTCCAAGCTCGTCATGGTTAAATGACAAGGGGGCAAATCGACAAACTATTGTTTTTGGCTTTTAATTCACAACAATTGCGAACGACACACTATATCCTCGAGTAGAGGGATTCGGAGAAATCTCGGGAAATTAATAAAAAAACAGATAGTAAATCGTCGCCATTACCTAAAAATCTGACAGAGTTAGAAATATCTATTTTTTGTGGACAAATTTTAATTTTCTTGCAACTCCTTAATACGATATTTTTGATAAATATCAATACTGCTGAATAGGGATTTTATGGCCGAGCGCATGAAAATTCATTTTGATGGCCCGATAACGAAGAATCATCGGGTTTCCCTAAGAAATTTGGGAAGTACGTTGGATCGCCTTCAAAATATGATTGACAGAGCCTATCTCGATTTAAAGTATGGCAATGTATATAAACATGCAAGGTTGAAAAAGACCGACTATAAAGACGCTGAGTTCTTAGTAATGGACCCCAGTGAGGGTGGATATATCCTCGAATTTGCATCAGAAACTCTCCGCGCTGCTGAAATTTTAACTCGGATTATCGCGCCAATCGACGATGCGGTGGCACAAGCTAAAGCAGACGTTGCCATATCGAAAGACATCTCTTTTCAGCTTGCCATGCGCCGAACTCAAATTGAAAGAGCAATTCTGAAAGTAAGAACTTACAAAGATTTAGTAGATCAACCAGATAAAGCTACTATTCGGCGATACGGTGATCGCTCGATAGTCAAAGAATTGGATCAAATCTTAGGGATTGTTAGAAATAAAGCCAGTGGTGACAGCTATTTTGAATTAATTTTTCTTGGGAAAAATTCCACAACATTCACATTTAATCGAGATCTTGCAAACAGGTTTCATAAGGTGGTATCCCTCAAGGAGCTCGGCGAGCCTGTTGTCTACACCGGCTCAATACGCTCGCTTGATAGGGGCAGTCAATACGCACACCGAAGCGGAAAATTCACAAACAAGACAACAGGACGAGACTTCTCTCTCCACATTAATACCAAACAAGACTTTGACGAGCTATCGCCATATCTCAAAGCGGACGAAACAGAAATCACTATTATAGGATGTCCGTTAATTGAGTATGGGGCATTCGATCCCAACGCTGGAGACGTATACTTTGTTAGCGCAATAGAGGAGTCTCTATGAAGAAACTTGCTGAGACCGTAGCCGCTTCAATCGTAACTTTTTTTTTGGCAATGACGCTAAATGGACTTTCCGAATACTTCTCTGTAAAGGACGGAAACGTAAGAGTAGGACATTGGATATCGATTAATCAGAAACTCTTTCTCCCACTTGAAGTGGAGAATTATTCAGGCAAACAGATTAGTGGCCTTCAATTGCAAGTTCCAAAATCTATTAAGCCAGATCAATTCACCACGTCGGCGCCAATTCGCATTAGCTCGATACCTAGTATCATATCCGCCGGTGATGTGACCAGAATCGATTTATCGCTTTTTCCACCTCATCAGTCAGTAACACTTCTCATCCCTATTAATAACGAAGCAGAGGCCACGAGCATACGCAGTATCAATGCAGATGAACTAAAATTAAGCCTTAGTCCGGCGTCAGATCTGCACCCTCCGGCAATATTGGATAAGTACATCGTTCCCTCCCTAATCAGTGCACTGGTAGTCGGTCTCGCAAGTTTCTTTATACTTGTACGCCTCGATACGTTGCAAGAAAAATTAGAGGAAGCTAAGCAGCGAATGGAGGACCTATCAGAGCGTTACTCCGAAAATGAAAACGCATGGAGAAAAATGAAAATCCTTGCTTCTGCTCGGATCACAGACTATTCGAAGGAATTAAGTTTTTGGCGAGATGCAGTTAGGCGCATTTTGCACAATACTTCAAATAAAAAAAATGCAGATAAATTAATCGACGAAGTAACTGCATCCCTTCAAACTTATGGCACGCGAAAAGACTCGCGAGATTTTGAAACTATTCTTCTCATGTCTCGAATATTCTCGAATGCGGAACCTAATATCACGATAAAAAATAATCGCGAGGAAAAACCTTAAATAATTTTATTTACCATATTTATATGTAGTAGTTCCGATTTGATCGGACAGTAAGGCCTTGCCAAAGGGTGGGGTTACCCGGTTTGATAGAGGTGCGAATCTTTATTAAACCAGCGCGTAAGCGCCAAGGAGTAACCCCATGCGTAGTGTTCCTCAGAATGTCATCAAGCACAAGGTCGGCCTGCTCAATCTTGCTGCAGAACTTGGAAATGTGTCTCGTGCCTGCAAGGTGATGGGATTTTCCCGCGACACGTTTTATCGCTATCAAACGGCAGCAAAGTGTCGGGGTCAAGTCTTGCAATAACGCATTCGATGATTGCGTCAACTACATAGTATGTCATTGCAAAACTTGCCCCTGCATCCATGTATTTTTCACCATGGCATTGCGTTTGAGCACGCCGCAATTCTTGCCGACGGCTTGTTCTTTAAAGGCATTAGTGGATTTCTATTTTTCAAGACAAATGATACCGATTTGTATTTGACCAATTTCGCAGTTTGCGGATTCAGGGCAAGTTGGTAAGTTATGAACTTGCCTTGCAACAACTTCCAATAAATGGTTTTCTAAAGATCGTGTGGTTAGAAGCCACTCGTCATATCAATTATTGGAGTCATTACGACTATCGCCCTTCGTAGGCCATTTGAATCAATGGCTTTGCCAGATCGAACTCGTGAGAATTGGCAATACTCAACTCGATGTCTCCTGTACCCCAATGTCCAGTCTCACGCACGTTCCGAGCGTTTTCGGGTAAGACACTCAACTGATCAGGATCCAGATGTAGAAAGAGTAAAAAACGGTTCTTTTGAATCACTATCGTGGCAAAATTTTTCAACCGTGTGAACGCAAGATAAAGCTTAAGCTCTTTGCGTTGGACGTCGTCACCAAGCGACAGCACGTAATCTTCCACCGAAGCCAAAAGCTCGGCCATTTCACTAGATAGCTCCTGTAGCGACTCAGCTACATGCTTATCAGAACTGCGTGCTCTAACAGCGGTTGCGGTCACCAGTCGATCCGAGCCCGCCGTCGTACGCGTCGAGACCGGTGTATTGGCGGACTCAAGCAGTAGAAGCTCCGAACCAAACAAACGATAACGCACCAATTCGATCTGACGATTAATCTGCTGCACTGCATGCCCGTCATACTTTGTGAAATCGGATGCAATGCAGATCAAGCGCGGAGCGCTCCAATCGAGAAGATCTGCTACCTGCTTTCCGAGCTTATCCATGACAAGTAACTTGAACTCGGCTTGGTGATCCATCAACCAATCCAGGTAAAACAAGCCCTGGTTGATCACATTCTCTGAGCTTGACCTTTTGTATTCAAGAATTACCGGACAGTGGTTCTCATCCAGGCCAAGCGTATCGATGCGCCCAGCGTGGGTTTTACCGGTCGAATACTCGGTTGCCAGAAAGCGAATGCCAAGCAAAGATTCCAGATTGTTTTCTATCAGGATTTGCAATGGCTTTTCAAGGCCAGAAGTGTCCCCTTGGAACTCTTTGGCTTTACCATTTTGTAGACGAAATAGCTTAATGTCGCTCATATGCGCAATAATTTATGTTTTTTATCAGCACTCAAAATTAATACTCCGATCCCCGAGTCAAAATATCAAAAATAACCTTAGAAAACATCTTCGCCTTACTAGGATCAGACAAGAGCTGCATCATCTGATTCTGATGTGCGGCGCTGCTGTCCATAACGGCATCGTCCACTGCCTTAGGGAAATCGCCCAGCATCGCCTGCTCCGGACTGTTGGAGAGTAACTGGCGCATCACCAGCTCGTTCTCGCGCACCTTGTCGCTGATGGTATTGGCGTAATTCACCATATCCGCTTCGGTCAGTTGATCTGTGACGAATAGCTCGTTGAGGCGGTACACGATTTGCGATAAAAACTCGACCTGCTTGTCTTTGGCCTTGGCCGTGCCTACGGCATCGCCTGGTTCCAGCTTGTACTCATCCGACTCTTGCATGATCAAATGTTGCTGCCGAATTTTCGATACGCGGTAGTGGCTTAACACAATACTGCTGAGATCAATCTCATCTTCATCCACGATGGTTTCGCGCAACATGGGGCGTAGGTTGCGGGCGTAGAGGCTTAGTTTTTCCAGGTCTTTGTCGTCGTAATCGACAATCTGCGACATGAACTCATAAAAGCGCACGAAGGTACCTAGATCTTTTTTAAAAATTTCTAGCGCGTCCTTTTCTTTCTTGCACTCTTTTAAACTGTTCTCAGCGTTGGCAATCAAAACTGCATCGGCAGTTTTCTTGGTGCGTTCAAACATGTCACGAGCGTGTTTGTAGGCCTCTACTGCTGACTTATAACGCTTCTGCCAGCGTTCGACGGCAGGTTTGCAGATATTCGCGATCGCTGCATTGCTCTTGCTCTTGACGAAGAAGGCATCGCAAAACTGCTCTACCTCTGTCCAGGTAAAGATGCCGGAAGCACGCAGCTTGTCGTTCAGATCAAAAATCAAATCCGGATCAGATACATCGGCCAGCTCCGCCGTCTGGAAGTAAGGCTGGAAGGCGGAGAGGATGTCTTCTGGTTCGTTAAAGAAATCCAGTATGAAAGTGCCAGTCTCTGCCTTGCTTGGGTAAACGCGATTCAGGCGTGACAGGGTTTGCACACATTCCACCCCGGCCAGCTTTTTATCGACATACATGGCGCATAGTTTGGGTTGATCGAAGCCAGTCTGAAATTTATTCGCCACAATCATTACTTGATAATCATCGGTGTCAAAGGCTTTGCGCATATCGCGCCCTTTTAACCGCGAGTTCATATTCATTTCGGTGTACTTGTTACCCAGCATCGCTTCCGAATTTGGATCTTTATCGGTAAATTCGACCTCGCCCGAGAACGCCACCATCGCATGGATCTTTTGATAGCCCTGCGTTGTGATGTAGTTGTCGAAAGCCCGCTTATAACGCACTGCCTCTTTGCGTGAGCTGGTCACCACCATCGCCTTGGCTTGGCCGTTGAGTAAACCCATCACATGGGTTTTAAAATGCTCGACGATGACTTGCACTTTTTGGCTGATATTGTAGTCGTGCAGGCGCACCCATTGGTTCAGCTTGACCTTGGCACGCTTGCTCTCGACCTCCTGATCGGCATCCTTCATCTTCATCGCCAGGTTATAGGCGACTTTGTAATTGGTGTAGTTCTTCAACACATCCAGAATAAAACCCTCCTCAATCGCCTGGCGCATGCTGTACACATGGAAGGCTGCGGGTTTATTGGTTTTGGACGGTGCTTCCTGCGGGCGTGGCAAGCGGCCGAACAACTCTAAAGTCTTGGTCTTGGGCGTGGCGGTGAAGGCCAGATAACTCAGGTTTTTCGAGGCGCGGCGCGAAGCCACTGCGGCATCCAGAATATCGTCGGTGGTCAACTCGGCTTCATCATCGCCACCGCCTTCCACCATCAGCACTTCTTTAAGCTGCCTTGCTGTAGAGCCAGTTTGTGAAGAATGCGCCTCGTCGGCGATCACAACGTAGTTACGTTCTTTCAGGCTGACGCTATTTTCTATCGCCTTCAGCACAAATGGAAAGGTTTGTATCGTGACGATAATAATCGGCTGCGAGTTTTCTAGAGCCTTGGCGAGTTTTTCTGATTTTGAGCCATCACCTTCCTGATTGTTAATTCGCCCGACCACACCATCGGTATGCTCAAACTGGGCGATGGTGTCTTGTAACTGCGCGTCTAGCACGGTACGGTCCGTCACTACAATCACGGAATGAAACTGCTTATTGCCATTGCCGTCATACAAGGATGAGAGTTGATGTGCGGCCCAGGCGATGGAATTCGATTTACCCGACCCTGCACTGTGCTGTATCAGATATTTCTGCCCCGGCCCTTCGGCACGCGCCGCCGCCAGTAGCTTATTCACCACATCCCACTGGTGATAACGCGGGAAAATCAGGCTTTCTTTCTTATATTTGAGGCCTTCCCAGTCTTCTTTTTCTTCTATCTGCAAATGCACATAACGCGCCAGAATCGTCAGCAGGTTTTTGGGTAATAGGACTTCATTCCACAGATAATCTGTCGCGTATTGCGTCAGCACTTCCGGCACATCATTGCCTGCGCCGCCCTCAGCCGTACCCTTATTAAATGGCAAGAAATAAGTATCGTCACCTTCCAGGCGTGTCGCCATATACACTTCGTACTGACTCACGGCAAAGTGCACCAGCGCGCCGCGCTTGAAGCTCAGTAAAGGTTCTGGCTTTTTGGCGATGGGGTCGATCGGCAGGCGTGTAGTGCGATACTGCGTCATTGCACTATGCACAGCTTGCTTGAATTCTGATTTCAGCTCCAGCGTAGCGACCGGGATGCCATTCACAAACAACACCAGATCAATGCGCCATGCCTTGGCTTTGGTACCCGTCTCAGCCAATTGCGCCGCTGTCGCCCACGGGCTATATATCAGCTCAGGCACCACGCGCAGGCGGTTTTGCTGATAGCGCGCCAAGGTGTCCGGGTTCAAATCATGCTCAGGCGCAAACTGACACAGGGAGAAACGCGTACCGCGATCCCGCAGCTCGTGGCGTAGTACGCCCAGCGTGCCAAAGGTGCGCATTTCTTTATTCGCCGCATTCGGGTCGGCTTTATTGAGTTGCGTGGCTACCCGTTCCAGAAATTTTTGTTCAGGGTCCATGGGGTAAAGCGCACAAAACTTTTGCCATTGCTCATCTTGCGTGTCTTTGACAAATCCGAGCACATCTTCCGGATACAAAGCCAGCTCACGATCGTAGTGTTCGGCTTTACCGAGCAACCAGCCATTGGCCAACAATTGCCGGACCATGTCATCTTGAAAGGTAAGTTCGTTTGCTTTATTCATAGACTTTTTTTTTGCTTTTCTTGGTTTATCCGGGCCATCACATTATGGGCAGCAGGATTTACGCAGCGACGTCGTCCAGCTCAGGAACCCGTGTAGGTTGCCAGTCGCGCACATCTATTTTCCCCGTAACGGCGACAGAAATTAGTGCTATACGACGTTCTTGCATTAATCTGATCGCGTTTTCAGTTTGACTTAATAGACCAGCGAGCAGAGTTATTCTTTTCTCTAAAAATTCGACGATGGCATTTTGTTCAGCGACACTCGGTAAAGCAAAGCGAAAACTCATTACTGACCCCTTGGTAATATTATTGGCCATTCCTTCTGCGCCACTAATTGCGATTTGAATGTTCGATCGCATATACGAGGACTGCATAAGATATTTAAAGAATATTCTGTTCACTTTTTTTGAAAGTCCAAGTCTAAAAATTTTGTCTGATAATAAAATTTTAGAGCGTGTTTCAAATACATATGCAACTGAACCAATTAAATCGAGAGAACCACTGGCACGAGACATAAGAACATCGCCGACCTTTACTTCGTATTGCGGAAAGGGCGCTATTGCATCTGGTAAAAACTTATTTTCACCACTTCGATACTCGGCTTGATTAACACAGCTAGTTTTTAAAACACCCCATTCATTATCTTCTGCTGGTCGATTTTCACATTCAGGACTTTTACCTTGCTCCATGAAGGGTAAAACTCGCCGGATTTGCATTACATCCCAATGCGCAGGTACCTCACCTAACCATTCCACACCCGAGTCGCGCATGGGGACGTTGGGGTTGAGGCCTTTGGTTACGGCATGACTAATCACTGCCTGCCGCTTTTCTTTGAGCAGCTTGATCAGCTCTTGCTGCTTCACTATCAAAGTATCGATCTTAGCGGTTTCGCGGTCGAGGAAGTTGGCGATTTGCATCTGAGCTTGCAAGCTCGGAAAACCAAATTTCTCTGACAAATATGAAGCAGAATCTAAGTTTTGGATTCCGGTATTTTGTTTAATAGAACAATAATTAATATTGTCATTGTAAAAACGACTAAAAACATAATTCAAATATCGACTGTCAAAACCAATATTCGGCGTCATTTTGGCAACAAAATTAGACGTAACAGCCTCAAAATCTTTATCGAACAAAACTACCTGACCAACGAACATTTTTTCTCCACCGCCAGATTTCTCTAGTAATAGATCGCCACGTTTTAATTTTCGTGCCGTTTTTTCTTTTTCTTCGATTTTGCGATATGTGTATCCATCCTCATTTATTGACAACCTTGGACGATCAAAATCAGCAACTCGGATTACTATCGTATCGCTTCCATCATTCGTTGGCTCGCTACCCCAGACCCCATTTGTGCATCCATCGACACTGCGCTTCAACTGCATTACCTTCCAGCCATTTGGTATTAAACCAAGCCCATCAACTTCTGAATTTATATATCCCGCATAAGCTTTATACCGACTCATAACCCATCCCCTGCGCCAAATTCAACACATAAAACTCATGCAATTTTGCCTGCAATAATTTCTTATCCGGCAATTGCGTTTGGTACTCGGCAATCATGGCAGGCGATAACGAACGGCTTAGGGCGTATTCAACCACCTCGTCATCTTTACTGGCACACAACAGCACGCCGATGGCGGGATTTTCATGCGATTTGCGGTGATCACGATCCAGCGCTTCCAGGTAAAAATTGAGTTTGCCTAAATGCTCTGGTTCGAACCGGTCTACTTTGAGCTCAATCGCTACCAAGGCATTTAAGCCGCGATGAAAGAACAGCAGATCTAGCGCAAAATCTTGTGTGCCGACCTGAATGGGAAATTCACTGCCGACAAAACAAAAGTCACGACCGAGTTCTAACAAAAAATGCTTCAATTTGGCCAACAGGCTGTGATGCAAATCGGCTTCGCTATGCTGTTCTTGTAAGTTTAAAAAATCGACAACATAACTGTCTTTAAATACGCTCAGTGCTTCAGGATGCGTTTGTGTCAGCACTGCTGACACTTTTGCCGGACTAAGTACCATCCGTTCAAATAATGCCGCCTTAAACTGGCGCTCGAGTTCACGGCTAGACCACTTCTCCTTAATTGCCATCTTGATATAGAACTCGCGCTCCTCAGGATGTTTGCTACGGCTGAGGATGATGAGATTGTGCGTCCAAGGCAATTGTGTCAGCAGTGCTGACACAATTTGATCATGTTGATAAGCTTCATAAAACTGGCGCATGCGGAATAAATTGCGACGGGTGAATCCCGTTAAATTTGGTTGCGTGGCAGCAAGATGATTGGCCAGCGCATCAACAACGCCATCACCCCATTCTGCAGCTTGCAATTTACGACTGATATACGCGCCTATTTGCCAATATAGTTCGATGAGCGCGGTATTGACGGCCTGATACGCATGCTGGCGTGCCGCCTCAATGAGTTGCACAACTTCAGCAAAATCTTGACGTTCCGTACCTTCCTTGATCTTGCTTACTTTCGTCATGAATGCACCTCTTGCAGCAGCTTCATGATCTCGGCACTGACTGCATCGAGATCGGCATCAATTTCAGCCAGATCACGCGGTGGCTGATATTGGTAAAAATGGCGATTGAACGGAATCTCGTAACCGACGATGCCGATTTGCTGGTCTTTGCTGTCCTTCTTGCTGGCGTCTATCCAGGCATCTGGCACATGTGGTTGCACTTCTTTTTTGAAATAGGCTTCGTTGATGGCGTTGACTCTTTTACTCGGATCGAGCGCGACGTTTTCTGCATCGCGTAGATCGCCGTCGGCTTTGTATTCGACGGTTTTACCAATGTAATCGCCTTCGCCTGCAAACAAACCGTAAATCGGATCGGCTTTGCTTTTGTGGATTTTCTTGATGACTTTTTGCGCGTCGGGGTTTTTCCAGCTGACGGCCGCTTCGATGGCTTTTTTCTCTTTGGCGTCCAGGCTGATGCCTTGTTTTTTCGCAGCCTTGGCGAGTACATCGTCAAAGACATTCATATCATCAAACTGAGCGCTGCCGATGGTCACTTGCAATTTGCGTGCTTTAAGCATGATGGCTAGTTGATCGCGCCATGTATGGTGATCCAGAAGGTCTTTGATTTGCTTTTCTTTGAGATCGGCAAAGTGCAGTTTGATGTAACGGCGTATAGCGTCTTGGTGGTTGCTGAGGTCGCCATAGTTTGCGGAGAGTTCTGTATCTATCCATGCCGCGCCGTATTCTGCATACGTCCATTGCATCACCGCGTTGAGCCCACCCGATTCAAAACGCAAACTGGCAATGCGTTCATCGCTGAATTGGTAAGACATACGCAGCGGGCGTTCAATGGTGATGCGACGATAGCCAAACTCGTGCGTCTTAAAGATTTTGGCAGCAAAGGTTTTGGCTGCTTCAGTTTTTGGATTGGCAGATTGGCGGCCGCGATTGCTCTTTTGTTCGGCCGGTTTATCCAGCTCACGCGCATCGATTACTTTAAAATCGCCGAAGCATTTGGTGATGGTGGCGATATCGCTGTCATCCATGACATTGCGCTTGCTGCCCAGCGATTTGCGCATCTTGCCGCACAGGTTCACGCCATTGATCAATTGCACCAGCCCTTTGCGTGCCTTGGCTTTTTTATTCGATAGCACCCAGACATAGGTGGAGATGCCCGTGTTGTAGAACATGTCGGTAGGTAGCGCGACGATGGCTTCGAGTAAATCGGCTTCCAGAATATAGCGGCGGATTTCTGACTCGCCCGAACCGGCGCCGCCAGTGAACAAGGGCGAGCCATTGAGGATAATGCCGATGCGCGCTCCGCCATCGGCTGCATCACGCAACTTGCTGATCAGATGCAGCAGAAACAGCAGCGAGCCGTCCGAAACCCGTGGCAAACCTGCGCCAAAGCGGCCGTCAAAACCTTTATGGTTATGTTCATCATTGATTTCTTGCTCGATCTTTTTCCAATCGACACCAAATGGCGGATTCGACAGCATGTAATCAAACTTGTCGGCATACAACTGGTCATTTGAGAGGGTATTTCCGAGTTTGATATTACTGACATCCTGCCCTTTGATGAGCATGTCGGCTTTACAGATGGCATAGCTTTCTGGATTCAGTTCTTGCCCATAGGCACGCATGACAGCTTCGGGGTTGAGTTCATGTACGTATTCCATGCCTGACGACAAGAAGCCGCCGGTACCGGCCGTCGGGTCGTAAATGGTGCGGATAATGCCAGCCCTGGTCAACGCATCATCATCTTCCATGAACACCAGTGAGGTAGTCAGGCGCACGATGTCGCGTGGGGTGAAGTGTTCGCCGGCAGTCTCGTTCGAGCCTTCAGCAAAGCGGCGGATGAGCTCTTCAAACACCAAACCCATATCGTGATTCGATACTGCCTTGGGGCTGAGATCAATGGTGCGTACTTTTTGCACGACCTTATAGAGCAAATTGGCGTCGTTCAACTGGCCGATGAATTCGGCGAAGTTAAAGTATTCAAATATCTGACGGGCATCTTTGGAAAAGCTTTGGATATAACTTTCCAGATTGGCCTTGATGCCAGCTTCACCCAACTTCGACAAATCCATCTTGGACGTATTGAAAAACGACAAGCCACCCGTAGCACGCAAGATCATTTTCTCTTGCGCTTCTTCCGGCAGATTCATCGCCTGTATTTTTTGTTGCTCGGCGAGTACCGCTTCTTTGGTGGGTTCCAGCACACATTCCAGACGGCGTAACAGGCAAAACGGCAGAATGATGCGGCCATATTGGCTTTGCTTGAAGTCACCACGCAGAAGATCAGCGATTGCCCAAGAATCTGAGGCCAGGTTGTTGGTGGTTTGAGTCATGGATTGTTGTTTGAGACAAATAGGGTGGATAAAGCAAGGCGGTAATGGGTTTGAATATGACTGCCAAGCCCTGCATTACTGCCATTTTATGGTGAGGAATATATTACTCTATGGGCAACAAAAACATAAAGAATGAAATAACAAATAGCCCGTTTATGTGAGTATGTTCGAGGCAAAAGCAAATATGCGCAAAAAATTGGCCAAAGCGTCCTGAAAAGTTTTGTTGGGGTCAAATTCCAAAAATGAAAAAGGCCAATCCGAAGATTGGCCTAAGTCATTGGTTCAATTGATCGGGGCGAGAAGATTCGACCTTCTGCCCCCTTCTTGATACTAACTCGCATATGCTTCCATGCAGCTCATTGCGGGCGGCCTAGAGAGAGAAAACAACGTGGCAAATCAGACGTCAATATTCCCCGCCTGCAGCGCATTCAACTCAATAAACGCCCGCCGAGGCTCAACATCATCCCCCATCAGCGTCATGAAGATCTGATCCGCAGCAATAGCATCCTCAATCTGCACCTTCAACAACCGGCGCACTGTCGGATCCATCGTGGTTTCCCACAGCTGCGAAGGATTCATCTCGCCCAGACCTTTATAGCGCTGCTTGCTGACGCCGCGTTCGGCTTCGTCGCGCAGCCAGGCCATGGCTTGGTGGAAGTCGATGATGGCTGACTCTTTGACTTTTTCGCCGGCGCCGCGGCGAATGACTGCGCCAGGGCCGATCAAACCCTTGAAGGTTTCTGCGGCGTTGACCAGCACCGTGTAGTCCGGGCTGGCGACGAAGTCGCTGTCGATGGCGCTGACCTTGATGTTGCCGTGGTAGCGGCGCTGGATGCGCAGGGCGTGCTTGTCGGAGAGTTCGTCCGATTTGACGATGACTTGCACCGATGGCTCGTTGATCGACGCTTGCAGGGCCTGGGCCGAGGCTTGGGCGTCGGCCAGGGTGTCCAGCTTGAGGGTGACGCCGGTCATGATGGAGGTGAGGGCGGCGCCGTCTACCGCGCGCGTCAGGCGCGTGATGATGGCGTTGGCCATGTTGTACTGGCGCACCAGCTCGGCCAGGGCCGGGCCGCTAATGGGCTGCGCGCCTTCGCTTGGCACCAGGGCGGCGTCGTTGAGGGCGACCTGCATCATGTAGGAGACTTCTTCGGCGTCGTCCTTGAGGTAGCGCTCGTCCTTGCCGTGCTTGACCTTGTACAGCGGCGGCTGGGCGATGTAGATGTGGCCGCGCTCTACCAGTTGCGGCATCTGGCGGTAGAACAGGGTCAGCAGCAGGGTGCGGATGTGGGCGCCGTCGACGTCCGCATCGGTCATGATGATGATGCGGTGGTAGCGCAGCTTGTCGGCGTTGAATTCGTCGGCGCCGATGCTGGTGCCGAGGGTGGCGATCAGCGTGGTGATCTGTTCCGACGACAGCATCTTTTCAAAACGGGCTTTTTCGACGTTGAGCACTTTACCGCGCAACGGCAAAATCGCCTGGAATTTACGGTCGCGGCCCTGCTTGGCGGAACCGCCCGCGGAGTCACCCTCGACGATGTAGAGTTCGCACAGCGCCGGGTCTTTTTCCTGGCAGTCGGCCAATTTGGATGAGAGGCCGAGGCCGTCCATCACGCCTTTGCGGCGCGTCAGTTCGCGCGCCTTGCGGGCGGCGTCGCGGGCGCGGGCGGCTTCGACGATCTTGCCGCAGATGATCTTGGCGTCGTTCGGGCGTTCTTGCAGGTAGTCGTTCAGTGTCTTGGCGACGATTTCTTCTACCGGCAGGCGCACTTCGCTGGAGACCAGCTTGTCTTTGGTTTGCGAGCTGAATTTCGGCTCGGGCACTTTCACGGACAGCACGCAGGTCAGGCCTTCGCGCATGTCGTCGCCGCTGGTTTCTACCTTGGCTTTCTTGGCGAAGTCATGTTCTTCGATGTACTTGTTGAGGATGCGCGTCATCGCCGCGCGCAGGCCGGTGAGGTGGGTGCCGCCGTCGCGTTGCGGGATGTTGTTGGTGAAGCAGAGCACTTGTTCGTTGTAGGCGTCGTTCCATTGCATGGAGACGTCGACGCTGACGCCGTCTTTTTCGCCGGTGGCCTGGAAAATCGTCGGGTGCAGGACGCTCTTGGCTTTGTTGATGTATTCGACGAAACCGCGGGTGCCGCCTTCGAACGCGAAGTTTTCTTCCTTGCCGGTGCGCTGGTCGGTCAGCTTGATGTGCACGCCGTTGTTGAGGAAGGACAGTTCGCGGATGCGCTTGGCCAGGATTTCGTAGTGGAATTCGACGTGGGTGAAGATTTCTTCGTCGGCCCAGAAGTGGACTTCGGTGCCGCGCTTGTCGGTGTCGCCGATGACCTTGATCGGCGAGACCAGCACGCCTTCCTGCATTTCGGTTTCGCGGTTTTGCGGCACGCCGCGCACGAACTCCATGTAATGCACTTTGCCGTCGCGGCGGATGGTCAGCTTGAGCAGCTTGGACAGGCCGTTAACGCAAGACACGCCCACACCGTGCAGGCCGCCGGATACTTTATACGAGTTCTGGTCGAACTTGCCGCCGGCGTGCAGCTCGGTCATGACGATTTCGGCTGCGCTGCGTTTCGGGTCGTGCTTGTCGTCGAACTTGATGCCGGTGGGCACGCCGCGGCCGTTGTCGGTGATCGAGATCGAGTTGTCGGAATGGATGGTGACGTGGATTTCGGTGCAGTGGCCGGCCAGCGATTCGTCGATGGAGTTGTCCAGCACTTCGAACACCAGGTGGTGCAGGCCGGTGCCGTCAGAAGTGTCGCCGATGTACATCCCGGGGCGTTTGCGTACCGCTTCCAGGCCTTCGAGAATTTGGATCGAGGACGCTCCGTATGCATTGGGTTGCGGCTGATTGGTGTTGTCTTGAGGGGCTGATGACATGGCTACCTTCTGAAAAACTTACTTCGGAACTGCTTATATTGGGGCTGAGTGCTATTTTTACAAGTAAACAGGGCGGAACAGCTCGATGCTTTCCGCCCTGTTTTTTATGCAGACTAGATCCGCATTGGCATGACGACGTATTTGAAGTCAGCGTTTTCCGGCACGGTGATCAGTGCCGAGGAATTGGCGTCGCCGAGGGCGATGTTGATGTTGTCGCCCTTGAGGTTGTTGAGGACGTCGAGCAGGTAGGTGACGTTGAAGCCGATGTCGACGCTGTCGCCGCCGTAATCGATTTCGAGTTCTTCGATGGCTTCTTCCTGGTCAGCGTTGGTGGAGCTGATTTTCAGGCTGCCTGGCGTGACTACCCAGCGCACGCCCTTGAACTTGTCGCTGGTCATGATGGCGGCGCGTTGCAGGGAGCGCAGCAGCTGGTCGCGGCTGATGGTGAAATCGTTCTTGTAGCCCTTCGGCACCACGCGGGTGTAGTCGGGAAACTTGCCTTCGACCAGCTTGGAGATCAGTTCGATATCGGCGAACGACAGCTTGACCTGGTTGTTGGCGATTTCGAGCTGGACCGGTTCATCGGTTTCTTCCAGCAGGCGCTGCAGTTCGATGATGGTCTTGCGCGGGATGATGACTTCCTGGCGCGCGAACTCTTGCTCGGTGGCGACCTGGCAAAACGCCAGGCGGTGGCCGTCGGTGGCCACGGCGATCACGTTCTTGCCGTCGAGGACCAGCAGCAGGCCGTTCAGGTAATAGCGGATGTCCTGTTGCGCCATCGAGAAGTGCACCATGTTGAACAGGTGCTTCAGCGTCTTTTGCGGCAGGGTGACGGTGGCGTTGTAATGGTCTGCCTGGGCTACCGTCGGAAACTCTTCGGCGGCCAGGGTTTGCAGGGCGAAACGCGATTTGCCGGACTGCACGGTCATGCGCTTGTTGCTGAGGGTGAGCGAGACTTCGCCGGTGTCGGGCAGGGCGCGCAGGATGTCGAGCAGCTTGCGTGCCGCAACGGTCGTCGCCGCGGTTTCGCCGCCGCTGCCGACGTTGGCGTTGGTGGTGATTTGCACTTCGATGTCAGTCGACAGGAAAGAGACCTTTTCGCCTTCTTTGCGAATGAGGATATTGGCCAGAATCGGCAATGTGTGCCGACGCTCGACAATACCGCTCACGATCTGCAGTGGCCGGAGAAGGGTATCTCGGTTGGTTTTGACCAATTGCATAGCTATATCCTTGTTATTTAAAAATCAAATATTGCTGCCAGCTCGATGGCGCGTTTGAATACTTCCAAGCAGTCTGTAAATGTAACTTAAATCGACCCTCTACGGACCCACCCGAAGCTTAAATCTGCGCCGCTTTCCGGCTTTTTTGCGATTGTTAGTTAATAAATCGGCAAGCTGCCGCGTTTCGCCGGATCGACAAAAAAACCACAGTAACTACCCAATTCCAAACTTGCCTTATCCAAACTTATCCACAGGGCCGCAGGCAACGTGCACAATCGCCCGACATATCCACATCAGCCCTTCAGGGTCTGTTCCAGCACATGCAATTCGTGGTTGCATTCCGGGTTCTTGGTGCGGTCGCCGGCGATTTTGCGGACTGCGTGCAACACCGTGGTGTGGTCGCGGCCGCCGAACAGTTCGCCGATTTCCGGCAAGCTTTTCTGGGTTAACTCTTTGGCAAGGTACATCGCAATCTGGCGCGGACGGGCGATATTGGCCGGCCGCTTTTTCGAGTACATGTCGGCAACTTTGATGTTGAAAAAATCGGCCACGGTCTTCTGGATGTTCTCGACGGAGATCTGGCGGTTCTGTACCGACAGCAGGTCCTTCAATGCATCCTTGACCACATCGATGCTGATGTCTTTGCCATGGAAACGGGAGTAAGCAAGAATCTTGCGCAGTGCGCCTTCCAGCTCGCGGACGTTGGAACGTAAATGTTTGGCAACAAAAAACGCGACGTCGTCGGAGAAGGTGACGCCTTCCGATGCCGCTTTTTTAAGCAGGATCGCTACCCGCATTTCCAGTTCCGGCGGCTCGATGGCGACCGTCAGACCCGAGTCGAAACGCGAAATCAGGCGGTCATCCATGCCGGTGATTTCTTTTGGATAGGTGTCGCTGGTGATGATGATTTGTTTCTTTGCTGCAATCAACGCTTCGAAGGCGTAGAAGAATTCTTCCTGGGTGCGGCTCTTGCCGCCGAAGAACTGGATATCGTCGATCAGCAGCAGGTCGAGCGAATGGTAGTAGCGCTTGAAGTCGTCGAAACCCTTGCGTTGGTAAGCAGTCACTACGTCGCGAACGTACTGTTCTGCGTGGATGTAGCGGATCTTCGAGTTCGGATTGTCGGCCAGCAGCTGGTTGCCGATGGCGTGGATCAGGTGGGTCTTGCCGAGGCCGACGCCGCCGTACAGGAACAGCGGGTTGTAGGAAACGCCGGGATTATTGGCGACCTGGATCGCTGCCGCGCGCGCCAGCTGGTTGGCTTTACCGGTGACGAAACTGTCGAAACTGAGGGCAGTATTGATGCGCGACTGGTCGCGCCTGGCGCTGACGGCGCTGTTCTCGGTCTGCACTTCCGGCAGGCGGTCGAAGTTGCTGTTGCCATAACTGCCGCCGCCGGCCGCGGACGCCTGCGCGCCGGCCTGCTCGCTATTGCCGCCATTGTTATTGACCGCTACCGGCATGCTGGAACTGGCATGAGCCGGGGCCGACTTGCGCGGATCGAGCACGAACACCACTTCGATCGGCGCCTCCCAATATTGGTGCGCCAGGGTCGTGATGCGGCTGGCGAACTGCGTTTTTACCCAGTCCAGCTTAAAGCGATTCGGCGCAGCGATGCGCAATCGTCCATCCTCGTAATCGAGTGGCGTCAGCGGTTTTATCCACGCGCTAAATTGTTGAGGCGTCAATTCCTGCTCCAACTGGGTAGAGCAGCTCTGCCAGAAATTTTCCATGAATCGTTCTAAGTGAAGGTGTGCGGGGTGAGGTTCTTTACGCCCTGGCTTGATGTTTTTATTGCACGCTGGGTTCAGTAATGGATTCCGTACTACTGAGCAATGCATAACTGGCAGGCGTGCCACACATAAGCCGCTATTCTACCCTTGCCGGCGCAAGTTATCCACAGGCACAGCCAATTATTCCGGTTGCCGGGCGCAAAAAGACCTTGTGGAAAAGCGCCCTAAGTGATTGACAAACAAGCAGAAAATGCGTTCTAATTCAAGGTTCACTGTCCGCTGAATTGCCAGTTTGTGCGTTGACTGTCCCTTGTACTTGTTTGTATTTGCCCCGGTTTCGTTCTCCGACGCCTTGGCAGCCTGGTCCAGATCGAATCGCGAAAGGGTAGAAACCCAGCGCTCTGAGTGTGAAGATCCGATTTATTTTTGCTGATTAGCGAGACCAACATGAAACGTACTTACCAACCTTCCGTCGTGCGCCGTAAGCGTACTCACGGCTTCCGCGCCCGTATGGCAACCCGCGGTGGCCGCGCTGTGCTCAATGCACGTCGCGCCAAAGGCCGCAAGCGTCTGGCAGCTTAATCCAGCCGGACGCAGCAGCGTTGCTTGCGTGACAGATCGACTCGGCGACCGTTCCCAGAACAGCGTCCAGGACTTTTCACGTGACCGGCGCATCGTTAAAACGGATGAGTTTTCATCCGTTTTTCGTTTGCGCCCTGTGTATAGAACGGCGCACTTCGTCTTGTATACCCGCCTTAATGCGCTGCCGCATGCCCGTCTGGGCGTGGTGGCGGCAAAACGGCTGGCGCCGCGCGCTGTTACGCGTAACACGGTCAAACGCGTTACGCGCGAGCTGTTTCGTCTGACACCACTGCCGCCAATCGACTGCGTTGTGCGTTTATCGAAACCGGTAAACACCAAGGCGGGCCCGGCCACGACTGCGCGCCTGAAGCGAGAGCTGCATGGCGAACTGAAGCAGCTGTTCGCGTCGCAACGGGCTGACAAGTCGTAAGTACGCGTAAGTTTCTGCTTATTTGTATCCGCGGCTTGTATTGTTCCAGCCTGGCCACACATAGCCGAGGCCGGAAGAAGAAGGGAAAAAAGCTGTCATGAAAATGCCTCTACTGTTCCTGTTGCGCCTCTATAAACTGGGCATCAGCCCGTTTCTGGGACAGAATTGCCGTTTTTATCCCAGCTGCTCCGATTACGCAGCCGAAGCGATCCGCACGCATGGCGCCCTGAAGGGCAGCATGCTGGCCGGACGCCGCCTGTGCAAATGCCATCCCTGGCATGAAGGCGGACTCGATCCGGTGCCGCCGCAACCGTCATCCACATCTCCATCTGCAACCAAACCCGCATCGGCTAACCGATCGTGTGGTTGCGGCCATTCCTGAATCATAGATAAATACTCTTATGGATATCAAACGTACCGTCCTGTGGGTTGTATTTTCGGTCTCGCTGCTGTTCCTCTGGGACCAGTGGCAGCGCCATAACGGCCAGCCGTCGCTGTTCTTCCCAAGCGCCAACCAGACTGTTCCCGCCGCTGCCACCGGTCCTGCCGGCGCTGCCGCATCAGCCAGCGCCAGCACCGCCGTGCCGCAAGCTTCGGCTATCGCCGGCGCGCCTGCCGCATCGGCCAGTGCGGTGCCTGCCACGACTGCCGACGCCAAGGGCGAAGTCATCACCATCACTACCGATGTGGTCAAGGCTGACATCGATACCGTCGGCGGTGAACTGAAGCGCCTGGAATTGCTGAAGCACAAGGACACGGTCGACCCGACCAAGAACCTGGTGCTGTTCGACTCCAGCGCTACCCGCACCTACCTGGCTGAAACCGGCCTGATCGGCGGTCCGTTCCCTAACCATAAGTCGCCGTTCACGGCCTTGCCTGGCGTGCGTAAGCTGGACAACGGCAACCAGGTGCAACTGGTGCTGGAATCGACCGAAGGCGGCGTCAAGCTGACCAAGACCTACACTTTCAAGCGCGGCGACTATTCGATCGACGTCAAGCACACAGTGACCAACGACAGCGGCGCGCCAGTCTCGCCTTCGCTGTACCTGCAGCTGGTGCGCGACGGCAATGCGCCTGAAGGCGAACAGCGTTTCGTGCATACCTTCACCGGCGCTTCGGTCTATACCGAAGCCAGCAAGTTCCAGAAATTCCCATTCGACAAGATCGAAGGCGGCAAGGCTGAACACGCTACCAAGGCGGATGACGGCTGGTTTGCAGTGATCCAGCATTACTTTGTCTCGGCGTTCATCCCGCAAGACAAGGCGCCGCGCGAAATCTTCACCAAGAAGATCGCCACCAACCTGTACGCGGTCGGCAATATCCTGCCGCTGGGCACGATTGCTCCCGGCGCCAGCGTGACCATGGATGCCCGCCTGTATTCCGGCCCGGAAGTGCAGGCCGATCTGGAAGCGATTACGCCTGGCCTGGAACTGGTCAAGGACTATGGCTGGCTGACCATCATCGCCAAGCCGATTTTCTGGCTGATGACGCAGATCCACAAAGTGCTCGGCAACTGGGGCTGGACCATCATCGCCCTGACCGTGCTGATCAAGCTGGCGTTCTTCCCGCTGTCGGCGGCGAGCTATCGCAGCATGGCCAAGATGAAGCTGGTGACGCCGAAGATGACGTCGATCCGCGAGCGCTTCAAATCCGAACCGCAGAAGATGAACCAGGCCATGATGGAGCTGTACAAGACCGAGAAGATCAACCCGCTCGGCGGCTGCCTGCCGATCGTGGTGCAGATCCCGGTGTTCATCTCGCTGTACTGGGTGCTGCTGGCCAGCGTGGAAATCCGCAATGCGCCGTGGCTGGGCTGGATCCATGACCTGGCCGCACCGGATCCGTTCTACATCCTGCCGGTGGTGATGGCGATTTCGATGTTCATCCAGACCAAGCTGAACCCGACGCCGCCTGATCCGATGCAAGCCAAGGTGATGATGTTCATGCCGCTGATTTTCTCGGTGATGTTCTTCTTCTTCCCGTCCGGCCTGGTGCTGTACTGGGTCACCAACAACGTGCTGTCGATTGCGCAGCAATGGGTGATCACCCGCAAGATGGGCGCAGGTCCGGCCAAGGCTTAATACGCCGTTGAGCGAGTGTCGTAAAAAAGCCCGTGAATGTTCGATTCACGGGCTTTTTTGTGGCCGGCTGCTTGCCGATGTTTCTATTATCAAACAACCCTCGTAGAATAATTCCATGTCTTTCGATTCTTCCCCCATCGCCGCGATCGCTACCGCACCAGGACGCGGCGGCATCGGCGTAGTCCGCATTTCCGGCAAACAGCTGGGCCCGCTGATCGAAGCCGTTTGCGGCATCCCGGAAAACAAGCTGGCGCCGCGCCACGCTACCTACCTGCCCTTCAAGAATGCCGACGGCAGCGTCATCGACCAGGGCCTGGCAATCTATTTCAAGGCCCCGCATTCCTATACCGGCGAAGACGTGCTGGAGTTGCAGGGACACGGCGGGCCGGTGGTGCTGCAGATGCTGCTGAGCCGCTGCCTGGCGGCCGGCCAGGATATCGGCCTGCGCATGGCGGAGCCGGGTGAATTCACGCAGCGCGCGTTCATCAACGACAAGCTGGACCTGGCGCAGGCGGAAGCGGTGGCGGACCTGATCGAGGCATCTACCGAGGCGGCCGCCAAATCGGCTTCGGAATCGCTGTCGGGCGCGTTTTCCAAAGTGATCCATGCGCTGGTGGAGCAGGTCACGAACCTGCGCATGCTGGTTGAAGCTACCCTGGATTTCCCGGAAGAGGAAATCGACTTCCTGGAAAAATCCGACGCGCGCGGCCAGCTGGCGGCCATCCGCGGCACGCTGGACAACGTGTTCAGCCAGGCCGCGCAGGGCGCCTTGCTGCGCGACGGCTTGAACATCGTGCTGGCGGGGCAGCCGAATGTCGGCAAGTCATCGTTGCTGAACGTGCTGGCCGGGTCCGATGTCGCCATCGTCACGCCGATCGCCGGCACCACCCGCGATAAGGTTACCGAAACGATCCAGCTGGAAGGCATCCCGCTCAACATCATCGACACCGCCGGCATCCGCGAGGCGGAAGACGCCAACGACGAAGTAGAGCGGATCGGCATCGAACGCACCTGGGCCGCGGTGGCGAACGCCGACGTCATCCTGCACATGCTGGACGCCAACCACGGCCCGTCACTGGCCGATGAAAAAATCGTCGCGCGTTTTCCGAACAGCGCGCCGATCATCCGCATCTGGAACAAGATCGACCAGTCCGGCCACAAACCCGCGGTCGATGTGATGAACGACGCTACCCATATCTACCTGTCGGCCACCGACCATCTCGGCATAGACCTGCTGCGCGCCGAACTGCTGCGCATCGCCGGCTGGCAGCAAACCGGCGAATCGCGCTACCTGGCGCGCGAGCGCCACCTGATCGCACTGAAGGCGGCGCGCGACCACCTGGAGATCGCCGAGCAGCATGCCTCGCTCGACAACCGGGCCAACGACCAGTCGCTGGATCTGTTTGCGGAGGAATTGCGGCTGGCGCAGGATAGGCTGAGCAGCATTACGGGGGCGTTTACGCCGGATGATTTGCTGGGGGTGATCTTTTCCAGGTTCTGTATTGGTAAATAATCAACCAATGGATCTCGTTCGAGGGCAATACACCGCCCCAATGTGTGCGTCATACGGAATCAGGACGGTAAAACTAGACGACAAGCGAGGAGAAACGGCACACCATTTTCCCGTATCAGCTTTAGGAATATGTACTCCCATGATTTTCGACAAGCATTGCGCACTATGTCTGAGCCGCCTATCCTCAATAACGATCCGCTTGCTACTCGCGTGGGACTGGCATATCCAGAAGACGATACTTGGCAAACTGGCGCGACTGCGGGGTGCAACATGCTGCCTGCATAGATCAGTATTGATGCTATTCCGGGTATCGCTCCCGCAGTAATGACTGACCACCAACGACTTATTTTTCGCGTTTTCCCCATCAGTTCTTTACCCTGAAAACAGGAATAGGCGGCAAATTCAGCTCAAACTTGATTTTGGAGCACGTTCAATAACGCCGATATAGTTACAAAGCCATAAATCAATGGTTTTCCCTTGGAACAAGACAGATGGCGGGCCTTTTCGTTTAATGTTTCCCCAAACTCCAACATGTGTTCCGAAGGAAGCGCCGGGGCCGTACCATGCGTACGAAACTTCGAACTTTGATGATGCTGAAGTTAACGAGGGTAGATCCAGCGTAATAGTCGTCGAATTGGGGAATGACACGCTTTTTACCGGGACTTCAACGCCGTCGGCTTTAACATGAAATCCGTATTGTGATGCCTGCTCAATTTGCGAAATATCGATCTCTGGCTTTCCGAAGCCAGCCATTGGCGCCGATACTTTCAGCGAAATTTTCGAGCCTTCGGCCGCACCTGATACGATTCTGAATGGCTCCCAATTTTTCCCTTCTACCAAGGTATGGAACTTGGCCAATCCTTCGGCTTCACCGTATTGGGCATAACCGATACCGGTGTGATGCACATTATCGCCAGCAGCAATTGGGTAAGGATAACGAGGATTGACAAGATGGACGCGAGACGAGTTGGCAATTGCAAAGTCTAATTGCCGTAATGTATTTGGCGACTGAACGACCATGTCGGAAACGCCGGCGAACATGTCGGTAAAGTAGTGCAATGGTTTGTTCGTTCCTCCATCGCCACTGTTCAAGGCCAATTTATCGAACGCTGCAACCATCTCCTTGAGTTGAACGTAATAGTCGAAATTGTCGGCAGGAGAAAAAACACCGTGCGTCCAGCCAACGCCTAGCCAACGGGTCGCTTTCCCATTTGACTCATTGATCGCTTTGATTTTGTTTATGGCATTTAGCAGCACTTGCCATTGTTCTGTACCTGGCCGGAGTTGCTGCCAGGTGTATGCGGGATATGCCATGCCAAAATCGACGACTTGAAAAGGCGAGTAACCATCCCTCTTGCTCAGTTTAACAAGTGAGCGTGCAGAAATATTTCCGATGTTTCCAGAAGCATTATTCGGGCTTCCGGTAACCGTATTTTTCCAGTTCAATGCTTCCAGGTCACCGTATTGGTCAGCAACCCACGGAGAGCTAATTGCCGGCAGCAACGTAGTTGTGTTTTTGGCTTTAGGTGCAAATGCAAGTGGCTGTTTATCGTCTGCGATAAGATTATCGCCCGCAATTGGTTGCGACTGAGACCGCCAAGACTGTCCATAGCTGATAAAAGCATTCATTACCTTAGATTCGTCTGCATCCTTGTTTTTATATTTGATCAGGTCCCGCTCGAAAATCGGTATATGAGCATGTGACGCCATCCCTGATATGAAAACCAAAATTAGGGCAATCGATAGTTTTGGTATGGACATTATTTTTATATGTAGATCCGCTTCTTGGAACTGGCTATTTTACTCAACTCGGATTTTGACACCATCTACCCACTGTCGTCGGTAGATTTTTTTACGTCCGCATACTTCTCTAGGCGCTCTTTGATTACACCCATGGCCAATGCCCCCTGTAATATTGGCCTGTCCCTTGAGCAATCAAGTTTGGGGCTGTATTTTAACGACAGCTCTGCTTACATCAGACATTCCGCATATCGCCAAAAGTAAAAGCCACGATGTTTTTCGGCAACATTGTAGAATGCACATAATGATTTGCCGTACCGTCTAATTCGAGGAGAGAGAAAAGATGAAAACAGTCGCTGCATTGGTGCTTCTTTTAGCTGTTTTGGCTTGTTCAAAAGAAGAAGAGCCAAAAGCCGTTGTCGCTACGCCCGAGGCGGGAGCCCCAGCTGCTGCAACTACCATCGATAGCAAGGATATTCAGGCGGCAAGAAAAGCCGCCATGGAGGCGCTCAACGCTGCCAGCGCGCCCGCTAAACCCTGATGGCGGATAGCTGAGCGCTGTCTCGCTTCTGTATTGGAACAGCCAGTAATCCGAGCCATCGCTTAAAAGCCTCGCACCTTCGCCGGTTCGGGGCTTTTTTACGCCCGCAGCTTCCTTGACCCGGTGAGGCAGTTTTATAGCGTGCTTCGGCCCAGATTCAACGCTGATTTCGCATCAATCGCGTTTTTCAATGCAGTGACATGATGATCGCCATAGGCGCTGCGCGATCTGGTCATCAGTATCTGGGACAGATATGCAATCCGTTCATTCAGCACCGATTCCAGGACCTCGATGTCCTTCTGCGACAGGCTGACGCTGCGGCTTTCATGAACTGTAGACATATCGCCCTCCCCATGGAAATTCCATAGTAGCAAGGAAATATTTCGGTTTCGCTACGAATCTGGCGTTTTTTCCCGAATGTTCACTCGAATCGGCTGGGCAACGTTCTTATGTCATCTTTCCAAAAAATTACGTTCGCTTTCAAACGGATACAAAAAAATCAGGGGAATTACGTCCCTTGGCCCCATGTAATGCCGTGTTAAACCAATGGCGGATTTATGCAGGCCACATACGTGGCCTTTGCCAGATTATTTTTTTCACCTTGCTATAGGAGCAATATTCATGAGCCCGCAAGAAACCCAATCGCTGCAAGATTTTCTGAATCAACTCATCCAGGTGCGCGGCATAGCCAAGGATCCGCAAGCCGATGCCTTGATTGCCGGCGCCGTTGCGCAGCAACCGGACGCTGCTTACCTGCTGGTCCAGCGCGCTTTGTTGATGGAGCAAGCACTTACCGCCGCCAAAACGCAGATTGCGTCGCTGCAGAGCCAGGTCCAGGCAACCCAAGCCGCGCCGTCGCGCAGCTTCTTCGATCCCAATGCATGGGGCAATACTTCAGCTACGGCGCCGCGCCCGGCAGCGCCTCCAATGATGGCGAGCATGCCGGCGGCAATGCCTGCCCCATCCATGCAAAGCCAGGTGCCGGCGGCGTCGCCGGGCTTTTTTAGCGGTGGCGTCGGGAGCGCGCTCGGCACGGTTGCGGCTACAGCTGCCGGGGTGGCAGGCGGTGCGTTCCTGTTCCAGGGTATCGAACACTTGATGCATCCCGGCAGCAGCAGCGGCGCCGCGGGATTCATGAACCAGCCCGGCATGGCGCCGTCAACCACATCGACCGAGAACACCACCGTCAACAATTATTACGATGGCGATACGGCAAAGGATGACAGCACAAGCACGGACGACACGCTTGCCGACGACATGAGCGGCGATGACGATTCCTCGATCATCTAGGTTTTCGCGGGCGCCGGTACAATGGAATAAATCCAAGGGGCCTTCATGCGACGTCGTTTCATCCTGATCCCCACCCTGGCCGCCGTGGTTTTCCTTGTCGGTGGATGCAGCCTGTTCGGCTGCGGCGCCGCTGCAACCAATGGCGCTTCGTTCGCAAGCTGCCGCACCGGCACCAGTTTTTAGTTTTCCCTCGCGATTTTTGCCGGGAATAAATAATGAAAAAGGGTATTGAAAACCGGTTGGGCAGCACAATATTGAATTGGTCTCCTCCAACTCTCCCTAAGTTTTGGATTTAGCCCGCTGCCGCAAGGCTGGCGGGCTTTTTTTTATCCGGGGGATGGGAAACGGCAAATGAAAAGAGTACATTGCCAGTAAAGCCTTCCCGACAAAGGGACGTATGAAACAGCTCTCAACCCTTCATCGCTACAATCCGCTCTATGCGGGCCTGCTATGCATAGTCGTACTGTTTGCCCTGGTAAAGGGCCTGGCAGTGGGGATTGCCTATATCATTGGCGCCACTCTCAAGCTTGGCGTGGTGGGGATAGGCGCTCTGCTCATCCTGAAAGTACTGCTGGTGGCAGGCTGGCTCGCCCACAGGAAGAAGAATGGCCGAACCAGGACCTGATACGGCTGCTAGTAACGGTTAGGGTTGTCATCCCTGCGGCGGTCGCCGTCCCTGTCGTCGTGGTGCTCATGCCAGTCGCCGCGGTCTCCTCTGTAACCACCATCTCGCGCGCCATACGGCGCAACTACGCAACCGCTGAGCAGCACTGCCAAACCCAACAAGATAGCAAGATGTTTCATGGCAGGCCCCAGGTCATTGACGATACCTGTTTCGATGCCGAAACCTGCTTATCGTTCACTGGTTCACTTGAATTCGTCTGGCCGTTCGGTCAAACTCTCGCGCCAATCGCCAGAATAAGCGAAGGTTGGCGCGTGAACTTCCTGCGCGTACCAGAAATGCGCCTTGACTTTGTGTGTTGGCTCCATGAACCAATGGGCATGGCCGCTTGAGTCCATTGCCCACCATCGTGCACCTTTCGGCGCATGCCTCCAGTTTACCTCGCCATACATGCTTGCCTCTTGGAATTCAGCCGCATAGTCCATCGTTTCAAGCGACCGTTCTTGCCGCTTTCATTACAAATGATCCATGCATTTAAATGGGATAAAAATTTTGACAGGCATATCGGAAGGCAGGTTCCATCATTTGCACAACGCCGTGGCGCGACAGCCGCTGCCGGCGCTGGACCACTGGATCGGATTGCCGGGAACCGGTGTCAGCACGTAGGTATCGGTGGCAAGAATGCCGTCTTTTTCCTGCGGGACAACTGTGACGACGCCGTTCTTGGTGCGGACCGCGGCAACGCGGTTGCCGGCATTTGCGGTCAGGTCGGCAGGAATTCCATTGCTGCCGCCGTCGCAGCCTGCCGCGGCGTTCAAATGTTGCATGCAAGCCTCGACAGCGGATTTGGCCGTGGCGCTTGCCGCAATCACTTCAGCGAATTTTTCTTTCTTCAGGTGGTTTTGATAGGCGGGTATGGCAACCGCCGCCAGAATGCCAAAGATCGCTATGGTCAGCATCAACTCAATCAGCGTAAAACCCTGGCCGATCCTGGCATGCGGATGGTGTGATATTTTCATTTTGGCACTCCCGGATTCAGTGAAGCTTCCAGTTAGAGCGCCGGAACCTGATTTTGTTCTTACCGCTTATGCAAGATAGGGTTTCCTTGAGACAGCTAACGATCCGCAGAAATCTACTTCGGACTCAGCCAAGCGGACTTGCTTTCCGGTAAACCGTCACCGGCGTGGCTTGGGCATCGCCTATCAGCCGCAACGCCCAGTCCTGGTGCTGCAGGGCGGCGTCCAGATGCAAGGGAATCTGCTCGGTCAATTGCGCCCATATCTCGCTTTGCTCGGGAATGCTCAAGGTTTGATCGCCGTCAAAGCGAATCAGCAGCAGCACACTGTCGCCGACAAACTGGTCGGCGCGGACCGCCACGATTTCATCGATCTGCGTCCATTGCACTTCTTGCCTGACATCGGCGGTTTCAGCCAGCAAGCCTTGCTCTGTCAGGCTAAGCCTGGGAGCAAGCCGGCGCGATGGCAGGCGGTTGATCAGCCAGGCCTGGAGGCGTTCGATCAGCATAAGGCAAATTCCTATTTATCCGTTTTCCAGTAGAACTCCGATAACATCCACGCCTGGTGCACCGCCTCCTTGCTCACATCGTGGCCGACCCAGGCGCCCAGCAGGCCGCCGACGATGCCGCCGACCAGCACCGCGCCGCCTTCGGTGATTTCACCCACCACCGGAATCAGCAAGGTCGGCGAAGCCCAGGTGCCGGCCCAGGCTGCGCCGGCCGCTGCGCCGC
This sequence comes from Collimonas sp. GW821-FHT07E08, assembly GCF_059418905.1. NCBI lineage: Bacteria > Pseudomonadati > Pseudomonadota > Betaproteobacteria > Burkholderiales > Oxalobacteraceae > Collimonas > Collimonas sp. GW821-FHT07E08. The sequence continues at coordinate 140,379 of NZ_JBWKQR010000006.1, forward strand.
CGAGCATGCCGTAGCGGCCGCCCATGAAACCGCCGGCAGCGCCGCCTATTTCTTCGGTAGCGACGCGCGCCCGCTCGTGCGGGTCAGCCTTTTCGATGACGACGCCGACCACCACCACTTCCAGCACGATGCCGGCCGGCCCCGCAGTGCGGCCGATGATCGCCAGCCGGTTGGTAAACGCGCGGGTCTTGCCGACGCTGTTGAGCACCGCTTCGATGCTGCCTTTTTTCTTGAGCAGCTGTTCCAGGGTGGGAAGGTCTTTTTCCGGCTTCAGCACTTCGGAATAAAAGCGGCCGAACGGCGTCAGCGGCTTGCGCATTTCGATCACCAGCCGGTTGCGTTGTACTTCGATCAGTTCCCTGGCTTCTTCCGCGGTCACGTTGCCGCGCTGTAAAAGCTGGTTGGCCTGCTGCTGGATCAGCTTGTTGGCCTTGTCGTAGACTGCGCGCCAATAACTGTCCCAAGCCAGGTTGGCGCCGACCGGGACCGGGATATTGACCAGCTCGGATGCGGTGACGGCCTGGCTGTAGGCGATGCCTTGGCCAGGAGCCGGCCGGCGGCCGATATCGGGCGCCATGCCGGCGCCGAGCAGGCCCGGCTGCGGCCCGAGACCGAGCGGGTCTTCTGCTGTGCAAGGATAGAACGCTTTGTTTCCCATTGTTTCAGCTCCCATCGACCGCATAAGCATAGCCGCTGAACAGCGATTGCGCCAAGTTTGACTTGTCTTCCGGCAAGGAATTATTGCACTTTATTTGCAAAAAACCCTTTTATTTCAACAGCTTACAGGCGTTTAAAAAAGCCCCTAAAGTTTACGCTAGGATAATGTTTCAGCACGTCAATACCAGCAACCACCGAGTCCAGCGCCGCTAAACCGAGAGCGACAAGGAGTGCATCGTGTCAGAGTCCAACCTGCTTGATCTGCAGAATCAACGCATTATCGTATGGCACGGCCCGACCCAGGGCTCGCAAGAACTCTTGCTGCGCAGTTTTGGCGGGGTCGAAACGCTGTCCCAGCTGTTCGAGTTCGATTGCGATTTGCTCTCCAACGACCCCGGCATTGAACTGAAACAGATGATCGGCAAGAAGGTGGCGCTGGAAATCGCCATGTCGGACGGCGATCCGCGCTACCTTAACGGCCTGGTGACGGCTTTTGCCCATACCGGCTCGGACGGCGGCTACGCCATGTACCGGGCAGTGCTGCGGCCCTGGCTGTGGGTGCTGGGAAAACGCTACGATTCGACCATTTTCCAGGACAAGGGCCCGGAAGACATCACCCGTGCGGTGTTTGCCAAGTTCGGCACCTTGCCCGATTTTGAATTCCGGCTGCGCCATGCCCCGCCCAAACCGTATAGCTATTTTGTGCAATACCGCGAATCGGACCTCAATTTCCTGTCGCGCATGTGGGACGAGCTGGGCTGGACCCGCTATTTCGAATACACCAAGGATTCGCACAAGCTGGTCATCACCGACGACAGCACGCAGCTGCCGGAACTGAAGGCGCAGCCGCAGATCCGCTTCCACAATACGCAGGCGATCCAAAGCAAGGATTCGATCGTCAGCTGGGCCGCGACCCGGGAACTGCAATCCGGCAAGGTCACGCTGAAAAGCGGCAACTATAAATCGCCGGGCGCGCCGATGATGACGGAAATGGATACCGTGGCGCAGCAGGGCGAAGTCGAGCGCTACGAGATTTTCGACTACCTGGGGCAATACGGTTTCGCCAACGCCGACGAAGCCGACCAGATCGCCAAGCGCCGCCTGGAGCGCATCGAAGCCCAGGGCAAGGTCTTCAACGGCAAGAGCAATTGCCGCGCGCTGGCGGTGGCCAACAGTTTCGAACTGGTCGGCCATTACGACCACGATGCCGGTTCAGCGGAAGACCGGCAATTCCTGGTGACCTCGATCAAGCATGCCGGCAGCAATAATTACGCTAACGAAGAAGGCGGCGGCGAGTACTGGAACAGCTTCACCTGCATCCGCAAGAAAATCCCGCACCGACCGCCGCACAGCGCTTCGATGCCGATGATCCCGGGGCCGCAGACCGCGGTCGTGGTGGGGCCGTCCGGCGAGGAAATCTATGTCGACGCCATGGGCCGGGTGAAAGTGCAGTTCAAATGGTTCCGCGACGGCGAATCGAACGAAAAGAGTTCTTGCTGGGTGCGCGTTTCGCAACTCTGGGCCAGCGGCGGTTTCGGCTTCATCCAGCACCCGCGCATAGGCGACGAAGTGATCGTGGCGTTCATGGACGGCTCGCCCAACCGGCCGATCATCGTCGGCCGGGTATACAACGGCGAGAACCTGCCGCCCTGGGACCTGCCGGCCAACAAGACCCAGAGCGGCATCCTGACCCGCTCCTCCAAGGGCGCGACGGCGGCCAATGCGAATGCCTTCCGCTTCGAGGACAAGAAGGGCGCGGAGGAAGTCTGGCTGCATGCCGAAAAGGACCAGCGCATCGAGGTCGAGCACGACGAATCGCACTGGGTGGGCAATGACCGCAGCAAGAACATCGACCACGATGAAACCACGCACGTAAAGCATGACCGGACCGAAACGGTCGACAACAACGAAACGATCACCATCGGCGTCAACCGCACGGAAAAAGTCGGCGCCAACGAAACCCTCGATGTCGGCGGCAACCGCACCGAACACATCACCGGCAACCATACGGAAACCATCAACGGCATGGAAAACGTCGTCATTGCGCTGACCGCCACCGAAAGCGTGGGGCTGGCCAAGGCCCTGACGGTGGGGGCGGGTTATGCGGTGACGGTAGCCGGCGCGATGAATACGGCAGTGGGACTGGCGCAGTTTGAAGAAGTGGGGCTTAACAAGAGCGTCATGGTCGGCAAGAAATTCTCCATCAATGCGGGCAACGAATTTGCCATCCATGTCGGCAAGTCGAGCCTGGTGATGAAATCGAACGGCAGCATCGTGATCAACGGCGCCAAACTGGAAATTTCCGGCAGCGGACCGGTCAAGATCAACGGCAAAGACGTGGACATCAATTAAGCGCGGCCGCCCCATGGAATTCCGCAACCTGACTTCGTTTCCGGCGCTGGCCTTTGAAGGCATAGACCAGCACGGCCAGTCTTTCCATGTGGCCGTGCTGCGCCAGACGCTGACATTTTCTTCCGGCCGGCTGGAGTATGCCGGTGCGCAAGCGCCGCTTTGCGAGGTCGATACTTTCTTTGGCGAGATGAACCGCAGCAGCCTGCGGCAGGAAAGCGACCTGTGCCAGTACAAGCCGAAATGCGACGTCATCGTCAACGCCACCGCGCATGCGCCGCAGCATAAGCCGGTCCAGCGCTTCGAGGTGCTGGTGCGGATCAAGCGCGCCGATACGCAGATGGCGTTGCCGGCCGCCGCGCAAGGATTGAACCTCTTCACTTCGCCATCGCAGGCCGAGATGGAAGCCTGGCGCATCGCTACTGCGCACGCGCAACGCACCAGGGTGCCGGGCGCGGTGCTGCTGGAAAAGAAACTGGCGGTCACCGGAGAACGCGTGTTCCGGCAGCGCGCCTGGCCGCTGCGGCTGGCCGCCACGCTGGCCAGGTGGGGCACCCTGGGGCTGGTCAAAGCCAATCCCTGGCGGCTTACTTCTCCCCAGGCTTTTACCGATATGCCGTTGCGTTATGAATACGCGTATGGCGGCGAATGCCGCGTCAACGCCGGCGACCGCGGCGCCAGGCGCATCGGCAAAAAATACCGCCTGACGCCAGCTGGGCTGGCCGGCCACCCGGACCGCGAAGCAGCGCCGGCATTGCAGCCCGTGGCCCACCGCACATGCGAACAGAACCTGGTGGGCCGCGGTTTTGCCGAGCCATGGTTTTTGCGCGCCAGCGGCACGAAATCTGTTCCGGCGCCACGCATCGAACACTACGATGCGCCGCTATCCGCCAGGTTGTTCTGGCAGTCGCTCAGAGGAAAGTTCACGGACGCCGGCACGCTGCCGCGCCCATTTGAACCGGCCGGGCTTGGCCTGCGCGCCAAGGCGCATCCGCAGCGCCGGGCATTGCTGGGCACCGTCGATGACGCATTTATCGGCAGCGACGCCTGGCTGCCGCAGGATTTCGACTTCGCGATCTGGAACTGCGCGCCGCCGGACCAGCAAATCGGCTATCTCGCCGGCGACGAGAGGATCGAACTGGTCAACCTGTGCGCCCCGGACGCGCCCGGGGCAACCATCGATGGGCAAGGCAATACCTGCCTGGAACTGGCGTTGCCCGGCCATGCCTGCACCCTGCTGATGCGGATGGAGGACGGCGCCATGTTCTTGCACCCGATGCACATCGATTCCCTGCTGATCGAACCGGAGCAGGGCGCCGTCAGCCTGGTATGGCGCGCCGTCATCGCCAAGGATGCCGACATCCGCGCTGTCGATTTGCGCCAGCACTGCGAATTCGAAGCCGGATTCATGCAGTTGATAGCAGAAGGCGCACGCAAGCAGAAGTCATTCGGACGCGCCGGCGGCAGCGTTGAACGGGAGCTGCAGCATGGGTAAGATAGGCGCGCGCCAAAGCGATATCTTAAAAGCCGTATCCACCGCGCCGTCCATCAATAAAACGCCGGTGGGCAGCAGCACTCCGCCTTTGCCTTATCCGACCACGCAAGACCTGTCGAACAGTGCATCGGTAGCCGATAGCGTCCACTTCAACGGCAAGCCGGCCTATGTGCTGAACATGGCGCAACAACCGAAGTGCAGCGGCGACGACCCGGGCACCGCCAACGGCGTCAAGTCCGGCACCGTCAACGGCTATGTGAAACCGACCGGGGCCGCCAGCCGCTTCAAGGCGGAAAGACACTACGTGGTGCGCCAGGGCGACAGCAATGTCATGAACGGCGGCAATAATCCGGGCATCTATATCACCACGCAGATGCCGCATCCGCCGGGCAGCCTGCCGCCTCCCGCCGCGCCGACCCAGAGCAGCCCGCCGGTGCTGCCGGAAACGCCTGCGGAGAGCGCCTTCCTGTCCCGGCAAGGCAACGCCCTGGCGCCGGCGCTCGGCCCCAACATCAATACCGGCAAGGTATTGGCGGTGGCAGCCATTGCCGGCCAGGCCGGCGTGGTGCTGGCGCCTTGCGTCGCTTTCATTCCCGGCAAGAAGGGCTAAGCATGGCCGCTATCCTTATCCCGGTGGGCGAGGTCGTGATCGAGGGCGGGATTACCATTTGGCATATCCTGTTCGGCGCCACTGTCGTCACCGGCGGTGCGGTGGTGCTGCATGAAGCCACCCAGGAGAAAGCGCCGGCCACGACCGAAACCACTACAATTGTCGGTACGGGAAAGCTGGATTGCGGAGACAATGGCAGCTATGAGGATCTGCTTAAAAAGAGCGGGGATAATAAATTTGACCGCGATCACGTTCCATCGAAGGCGGCATTAAAGGAAGCTGCGCAGAAAATCATCGACGAGACGCCCGGGCTCGCCGAAAAGCTCACCGATGCGGGGCGAAAGGCGCTTTTTGGATCGGGCAGCGATCCTGGCTTGATCGCTAAACAAGGCCAGGCGATAGCGATTCCCAAAAAAGACCATCAGCAGCACAGCGATACCTATGGCCGGCGCAACAGTCCGGACAAGATCGATACGGATTCCGACGAGCTGCAGGAAGCGGCAAAAAAGGATACGAAAACGATTGAAGATGCCGAAGGAAAGGAAATGGATGACGAATGCTTGAAGAAATATCAAAAAGCAGCAGAGCAGATTCGCAAGAAAACGCATGCCGAATATATCAAGGACCTTACCAAGCTGATTAAAGATGTCATTGCGAAACAGTGATGCATTTTTAATTTTCACAAGGAAATCACATGTTAGTTATTGAAGATGCGGTGAAGTTGTTTGGCTTGTCTCCGATAGACAAATCCGTTGATGCTTACTTAACCATTCTCGGCATAGAAGAGCGCCCGGAATTCGACGAGAATCCTGAAGAGTGGTTAAGCAAAACCGAGCAAGGTTATATCCTGATGTTCCGCGCCAAGCACGGATACACGAGACTCTACGGTGCGACCGATGCCGCCGGGGACATGATTTTCAGCGGCATCCGCTTGCACGGCCCGCAAAATGCCGACGATTTCCAGCCTTACCTGGGCAAGTTGCCTTTTGGGCTGCATTTTGAGCAAGGTCCCGATGACATCAAGAAGACATTGGGAGAGCCCGGTTTTGAAGATGAGCCTGGCACATCCCAGAGGACGCTGTTGTGGAACAATTTCAAGGAGCTGCAAATCGGCATCGTATTGACGGCCGATGAAAAGCATTGCGCTTACATTACCTTCAAACCGGTACAAATCAAATTTCGCTAAGAGAAACGACTGCCAGAGCAGTGATGCCCAATGGACCAAACTACGCCGCCGACCGCTGATCTCTTCCTGCAGCACCTGGGAAAACCCGTTGAATCCATAGAGGCGGCGGTATTCCGGTATGCGCACAAACCGGATTTCGAACTCCCGGAGCACTCTCCGATAGGCGGGATCTTTTTCAAGCGCCTGGGATTTTCGATCACATTCTGCCCGCCGGATTTTTATCATGCGGATGCTGCGCAAACCGGAGCGCCGGCGATCATTACCAATGTCCAGATGTATTCCGGCGACGATTATTATGACCACGCTCGCTACGCATCTTCGCTGCCGCATGCGCTCAGTTTTGCGGACAGCCGCGAGGATTTGCAGCAGAAACTGGGAAGCGCTAAATGGACATTTCCATTCGTCGCTCCATTCAAGCTGGAGCGCTGGGATTTCCCCGGCCACTGGCTGCTGGTTTCTTATACCGAGGACATGTCCGCCTTGCGCATGATCGAGGTCGGGCTCCAGCCTGGGCCGCCGGCGCCGTCTGTCCTGCCGAAAATCGAACAGCCGGATATCCACACCCTGCAATCCTTGCTGGAACTGTGCTGGAATGAGGTCGCGCAGCATCCCAGCCTGCAAGACGCGGATTTTTCCGCTTTGGCCGGCGCCGCGCCTGATGATCAAAATTCGCACGAAGTGGATGAACTGCAAACGCGCGGCATCGAACTGTATTTTCGCCGTTCGCAGAAGAACGACGAAGCGTTTTTTATCCTGTCGGGCGCCCGCTATATCCGCAAGGGCCTCTATTCGTCGGCCGGTTTTGACGGCGCCTTGCCCAAAGGCCTGCTTTTTTCAGATACGCCTGAAACCGTGGTCGCGAAGGTGGGCAGTTATCCGGTGACAGGCAAGGCCGATGAGCTGACCGGCTATTACGTATGGAAGCTGCCGGAATACATGCTGCATGTAGGGTTCAGCGTCATGGAGCAGCGCGTCAACCGGATCCGCGTCGCCGCCCATCCCTATTATGCGGTTGAGCTGCTCGAATCGCCGCTCTTGGAAACCCCATCCTGAATTCGGCGGGAAATGCCGCTGCACGCAGGTAAAAACAGCCCATCCAATCCGGCCGGATGTCATCTGGCATCCAATTTTTGCCACAATCTGTTACTTGGCGTTACACTTGTTGCCCCGCAGACCAACATAGATTGACGCTTGCCTCTACACTGAAGTCACAGAATGACGACATCGGGCGACATCGCCGCACACAACAGTCTTGGCAAACAGGAAATGAAATGAAAAAACTTTTAGCATGTCTGGCGTTCAGCGCCATTGCCGCGGGTGCTTGCGGCAGCGCCGTGGCCGGCGGCGTGAATGTCGGCGTCGGTATTTATGTCGATCCGCCGGTACGGCCGTATTACCCCCCGGTTGTGCAATATGAACCGCGCTATGTCCCGGCGCCGGTGTATTACCCGCCGCAGGAAGTCTATGTGGACCCGGGCTGGCGCGAGCGCCGCGAATGGCGGGAACGCCGCGACGACGAATGGCGCCGTGAGGAATGGCGGCGCCGGAACTGGCGCGAACATCGCCACCATCACGACGACGACGATTAACTCCAGCCAAGCCCGCTACCCGCGGGCTTTTTTTCGGCTATTCCCGATCCGCCGGCACCGGCAACTGGCGCCAGGTCCTTAGCAGGCGCCGCTCCGGCGGATTCAGGCGGATGGCATGCGGCTTGCCGGCGCGGTCCTTGATCACCAGCTGGCGGCGACCGTCAGGCAGGGTGATGGCAGCGGGCGTGACGGTTGACGGCGCTACTTCGATCATGGAGACGGTTCTCGGAAAATCGGCAAACCCGGCGCCAGGCGTGGCGCCGCCCGTGGCGTAGTCGATGGCGATCAGATACGATTTTTCATTGGCGGCTGAGTATGTCAGCGCCCACAGTACGCCATCGATGATCTGCAGTTTTCCGACCACCAGGCCGACCTTTTCCGGCAAGTCGATGTACCAGCCGCGCTGCCTGCTCCAGTTGACGGTATTGCCGCTCAATTGCCATTTCCCGTCTTTGTCTTCTATCAGCGTCTGTTGCTGCAACTGTCCCCTGCCGGCAACGGGAGCGGCGCCGGGTTTTTCCCCGATGCCGTACAGGCTTGCGGTTTGCGGCTTGCCCGTGACGGCGCCGTCTTCCATTCCGCCGGCGCCAAACATGACCAGCGCGCCACCCCTGGGATGATGTTCCAGCAGCGGTTGCTGCAGCAGAGATTGCGTCTTGTGTCCGCCATCGGCGGCCGTAAACAGCGGCTGGCCGTCGAATGCAGCTTGCCACTGCTGCGCCGCGCCGGCGTTCAGGTCGAATTTCCAGAGTTTGCCCTGCAAGTCGCCGGCGTAGGCTGCGTTTACCTGGCGCTGCCTGTCAAAGACCAGGGCCGGCGTCGACAAGCCGTTGGGCGCTTGCGGACCGCCGGCGCCGGCAACCAGTTTCCTGACCAGCCTGCCGCTGGCAAGTTCAGCCAGATACAGCACGGCGCGTTGCCTTTTGCTTTGATAACCATTGCCGTATATCGCGCCCCAGCTGCCGTTGCGCAGGCGGACTGCAAAAGCTTCGCCGAGCTGGTAACCCATGTCGTCATCCGGCGCGCCATGGCCATCGTCTTCCGCGCTTTTCTGCCACAGCAGAGGATTGCCGGGCCAGGCGCCGGGATCGCTGATGTCCAATGCAAACAGGCTCCTTGCGGCGGCGCCGGTTGCGCCAAGCAGGATGGTCTTCCACCCGGCGCTTCCGCCATTCCCGAGATAGGCGTCGCCAGCCGTCAGCAGGCCGTCGACGTACAGCCGGTGCACATAACCGGCTTCGCTCAATGCCGGCAAACCGTCAAAGATCGCGCGTGGAATGAAAGCCGATTTTTCGACACCGTCGATCGCATCGAAACCATGCAGCATGCCGTCGTTGGCGCCGACATAGAGCATGGCGCGGCGCTGTTTCTTGCTGCTGACGAAACGCCGGTAACTGTCGCCGCCGTCGGCTGCCGGCAGCCGGTGATAAGCGGAATCTGACCAGCCGACATACAGCGGCACGGAATTGATGATGTCGCCCAGCTTGCCCTTGCGGTCGCGCAGCCGGCCGCCGTGCCGGATTTCCAGCGCCGCATTGCCTCTCAGGTATTCCTGTATCTCCTCGGACGACAAGGCGGCCCGTTGCCGGTCGTCGAGCTGTTGCCATTCGAATGGAACAGCGGCGCCGCCATCGCCCGCGGCCAGTATATGGCGCAGCTGCCACGCCGGAACAAGATCGGCGGCGTCCCACTGTGCTGTTTCGGAAACGCCGGCGGCGCTGATCGGATAGGCTTTGACATGGCCTTGCCAGGTTGCCGCTTCATGGCTTGCCGTATAGATGAACGGCGGCTCGTCCGGCGTATCCGCCGCCCTGGCGGACACGGAAGTCAGCATGAGCGCACAGATACAGGCCAAGACAGTTTTCATGGCTCGCACCTCATAAGAGCAGATAACTTTGCAGCAGCACCACCGAAGCGCTGCTGGCGCCTGTGCCTCTTGCCGTAATCTTGAACGCCGGCCGCGGCGGCTGCACATGATGCCGGTACTGCAGGTCGGCATCGAACTGCAGCCGTTCAACCAGGCAGCGCGCCGGTGCGGCAGGCTGCAAGCCTTCGCCGGCCGTGCGCGGTACAGCCACCGAGACTTCGCTGTTGCGCCAGCTGTCCGCGATTTCCCAGTAGGGTTTGCTGCCATCGCCCACCGCAACCGGCCTCTGCTCGAGCAGAGGGATGACGATCGGCGACAGTTGCAGCTGGTTTTCGCAAAAGCGCAGGGCGTGCTCGGCGGACTGGAAAGCCACTTGCAGGTTGCCGGCATTGGCCGCCATTTTTTCTTCAAGCAGCGCGGCGCGCAAAGCGCTCGACCCAAGCAGCAGCATCACCAGCAGGCAAAGCAGCAACATGGGAAGGATCAGGCCCGACTGCGGGCGCCGCTGGCGCAAAGAATGGTTCATGGGAAAAAAACAGTGGCGAGACAAACCACATCCTTGTGCAGGACCGGGTCGGCGGCGCCTGGCTGGCAATGTCTTGCAAGCTGATTACGCGCATCGCCGGCGCTGAGCGTATCCAGGAAATACACCTTGACCGTAAATCCCTCCGTCACCGAACCGGCGATCTCGCCCCAGCCGCCGGCCATCGCCTGGCCGAGTCCGGTGCGCCATTCATGGATATCCTTTGCCGCCAATTCCTGCGGCGTGCATCCTGCGGAACCGAGGCAGGACGGCGCGGACTCGCCGACGTCGGGATAAGCCTGCCGCCGCAGGTTGTAAGCGCCGCCATGCGCGCCGCGGATGTTGGCGCGCACGCGATCGGCCAGGTCGGCGCTGAACTGGCTGGCCGTGGTGCGCACGTGGGCCGTCTTCTGATAACGCAAGGCGGCGGTCTGCATGCCCATCAGGGCAAACAGGGCGAAGGCGCTGACGGCGATCGCCACCAGCACTTCTATCATGCCGATTCCGGTTTGCGTGGCGGTGCGGCTGCCGGCTGAGATCATGCGCTTCCTCTTTTCGCTCCAACATCGTGTGAAAAGAATTATAGGAATCGCAGATTGGCGAGGGAATAGCCGGTGCGCTTAAAAAATCCCAGCCAAAACTCAGGCAAATTTATCCAGCAAGGCTGCCAGGTTCCTGGCGTTTTCTTCCGCCTCCGCGGGATTGGCGGCAGCGGCAGTGTGGGTCACGATGGCGCCTGTCAGCAAGGTGATGAATGCCCGGTCGAGCGCTTTGCGGGCCGCCGCCAGCTGCTGGGCGACGCTCTCGCAATCGGCCGGCGCCGCGGCGTTGGCGATCAGTTTCTGCACGCCGCGGACCTGGCCTTCGACTCGCGCCAGCCGGTGCAGCAGGTCTTTCTTCTGTTCATCGCTCAGGGCCGTGCCGTGCACTATCTTGATAGGCGTATCGCTCAAAGCCTGTCTCCTTGAAGTTGAAACACCGCGCACAGCCGTTTGCCGGGCCGGCGCAAGTTACCGGGATGCCTAACGCTATCAGGAATCAAGGGATAACGCCAAGGGGAAGCTGACCGTCACCTTCAGGCCGGGAGCCTGGCCCTTGCTGTCGTCCGCGGCAGAGAGCGTAACCTGCGCGCCATGCGAGGAGGCGATATCGCGCACGATCGACAGGCCGAGGCCGGCGCCGCTGGGATTTTGCTGCTGCGCGGAGGGCGCCCGGTAAAAGGCGGAAAACACGCGCTCCCGGTCTTCCTCGGCGATGCCCATGCCGCTGTCTTCCACTTCCAGCAGGGCGCGCTGCGCCGCGCTGTCGCGCTGCACGCGCAATACAACCCTGCCGCAGGCCGGCGTGTAGTGAATCGCGTTATCCAGCAAATTGCTGACCAGTTCGTGCAGCAGCAAGGCATTGCCGCTGACGATCAACTGGTCGGCCGCATCGAACGACAGGTCGATCTGCTTCTTCACCGCCGCGCGCGCCTGCTCCAGGCCCACCTGGCGCGCAACGTCGGTGAGCGACACCGGTTCATTGCCGCTCTCGGCTGCGCCGTGCTCGGCGCGCGCCAGCGTCAGCAGCCGGTTGGCCAGGTGGACCGTGGCGTCGGTGGTGCCGGCAATGCTGGCGACGATTTCGCGCAGGCTGTGCCAGGCGCGCGCATCGTTGGGACTGCGGTCCAGTTCGCGCAAAGCCAGTTCAGCCTGCGTCTTGAGCACGGTGAGCGGGGTGCGCAGCTGATGCGAAGCATCGGCGATAAAACGGCGCTGGCCGGTGATCAGCGCCTGCAAGCGCCCCATGTAGCCATTCATCGCGACCACCAGCGGCCGTACTTCCTTGTGCACCTGGTTGACCTCGAAATCGGCCAGGTCGGTGGTGGCGCGCGCTTCCACCGCGGCTTTCAGCTGCATCAGCGGACGCAGCACAAAACGCACCGCGAACCACACCAGCAAGGCTGCCACCGTCACCAGCAAACCCTGGCGCCACAAGGTGCTGAACAGGATCTTGCGGGTCAGGTCGCTGCGCGCATCCATGGTTTCGCCGACCTGGATCAGCGCGATGCCGCGCATCGAATCGTCGTACACAGGCTGGTACAGGGCGGCGATGCGCACCGCCTGGTTGTGGTAATTGGCGTGGTAAAAACGCACCAGCGCCGGATAGATTTCCGAGCGCGGCACGTCGGGCGGCAAGGCCGGCAGGTCTTCGTAGCCTGAAACAAATTCGCCGCGCGTGCCGGTGACCTTGTAATAGATGCGGCCCAGGGTATCGGTCTCGAAACTGTCCAGCGCCACATACGGCACATCGGCGACCACCTTGCCATCGACTACCGACACGCGTTCCGCCAGCGCCCGGGTCGACGCCAGCAGGGCGCGGTCATAAGCCAGGTCGGCCACATCGAGCGCATTGCGGTAGACCGAAAATGCATCCAGCGCCACCACCAGCAGCAAAGGCACCAGGAGCCAGCTCAGTAACTGGCTGCGCAGGCTTCCCAGGGACTTTGCAGGTTTGGCTCCTGCAGCGGCCGGATCAGTGGGCGGCGCTGTCATTTTTCGGCGGCGACTTCCAACAGGTAGCCCAGGCCGCGCAAGGTCGTGATGGCGACCGCTTCGGCGTCGGGACGCTGCAGTTTCTTGCGCAAGCGATGGATATAGATTTCAATCGCATCGGGATTGGCGTCGTCGACCAGAGAAAACACTTCGTCGAACAGTTTTTCCTTGGACACCACGCGGCCGGCGCGGCTGATCAGCACTTCCAGCACCGCATGTTCGCGCGGCGTCAGCGCCAGCACGGTGTTGCCATAGCTAAACATGCGCGACACCGTATCGAACTGCAAGGCGCCGCAGCTGTAGACCGGCGCTTCGCCGCCTTGCGCGCGGCGCAGCAGGGCCTTGACGCGCGCTTCCAGCTCGACCAGCTCGAACGGCTTGGCCAGGTAGTCGTCGGCGCCCAGGTTCAAGCCTTGTACCCGGTCCTGCAGGCCGCCGCGCGCGGTCAGGATCAATACCGGGGTCTTGCTGCCGCGGGCGCGCAGACGCTTCAGGACTTCCAGGCCGTCCATTTTCGGCAAGCTCAGGTCCAGGATCACCAAGGCATATTGCTGCGTGTGCAGCAGGCTGTCGGCGTCGGCGCCGTTCATGGCGCACTCGACCGACCAGTGCGCATCCTGCAGCGCCTTGGTCAGCCAGCGCGACAGCTCGACATGGTCTTCAATCAGTAAAATCCGCATGGCTATGGCAACTAGTGGCTAGAATTCGAAAACGGGCCGTCAATACTCACACAGAAAACCTTGCTTGGCAAAATCTTGGGGGGTCGTTAGTGAAAGGAAAATGAAAGACTGCCGCCGTTATGATGTAAAAAAACGATTAAAGCCCTGGGTTTCGCATCTGCATTGCGGGTGAAACAACAACAGAATGGGTAGGAGACAATGAATTCCGTCATCAACTGGATTGCTGCACTCAGTGCATGTGCCACGCTTGGCGCCCACGCGGCGCCGGTGCATTGCATTGCGCCGGCCAAGCCAGGCGGCGGCATGGCCGTGACCTGCAAGCTGGTGCAGAAGGGCCTGCAGCTGCAATCTCCAGCCGGGCAAGAGCGTCCGGTCAAGATCAGCTACCTGCCGGGCGGCATCGGCGCCGTGGCCTGGAACTCGATTGTCACCCAGCGCCGCGCTGAAGCCGATACGCTGGTGGCGTTTTCCGGCGGCTCGCTGATGAACCTGGCCCAGGGAAAATACGGCGACGCAGACGTCGACAACGTGCGCTGGGTAGCCGCGCTCGGAGTCGACTACGGCATGATCGCGGTGCGCAGCGATTCGCCGTACAAGACCTTGCCCGAACTGCTCGACGCCCTCAAGAAAAATCCCTCGAAAATCACCATAGGCGCCGCCGGCACCGTAGGCAGCCAGGACTGGCTGAAAATTTCCAGGCTGGCCAAGCTCAGGCAGATCGATCCCAAGAACCTGCGCTTCGTCGCGCTGGAAGGCGGCGGCGAAGCCTTTACCGCCTTGCGCGCCGGCCATGTGCAAGTAGTTTCCGGCGACGCTTCGGAAGCCACCCTGCATTCGCTGGACGGCGAGATCCGCGTGCTGGCGGTGCTGTCCGAACAGCGCCTGCCGGGCGCGCTGGCCGATGTGCCGACCGCCCGCGAACAAGGCATGGACGTCAGCTGGCCGATCATCCGCGGCGTCTACATGGGCCCGCAGGTGAGCGACGCCGACTATAAACGCTGGGTCGGCACTTTCGACAAGATGATGGCGACTCCCGAATTCGACCAGCTGCGCGCCCGCAACGGACTGTATCCGTTTGCGCTGAGCGGCGACAAGCTGACTGCATACATTAAAAAAACCGTTGAAGACTATCGCAAACAATCGGACCAGCTTGGCTTGATCAGATAAATCCCGCCGCGGCGACAGGCCCGGCAAAAACCCCGCAAGCAATGCCAGATGGCAGCCGAATTCCCGGCTGGCACCGGCTCGCCTGCGCCTTTTTAAAAGTAGCTGCACCCACAACACTCAGGAGATGACATCCATGCTTATCAAAAAAACCCTGGCAAGCGCAATCGCCGCCGTATCGCTGGGCCTGGCCCTGAACGCCTCGGCGCAAGCGCCGGCAGGTTATCCGGCCGACTACGCCAAGGTTATCGACGGCGCCAAGAAAGAAGGCAAGCTGGTGATCTACAGCGCCACCGACTCGAAAGCCGCGGAGCCTCTGATCAAGGATTTCAGCACGCTCTATCCGGGCGTCAAGGTCGAGTTCAACGACATGAATTCAACCGAGGTGTACAACCGCTTCATTTCGGAAGCGGCCGCCGGCGGCGCTACTGCCGACGTGCTGTGGTCGTCGGCGATGGACTTGCAGTTCAAGCTGGCCAGCGAAGGTTATGCCGCGGTGTACAAATCGCAGGAAGCTGCTGCGATTCCTGCCTGGGCCAACTACAAGGACAGCGCTTACGGCACCACATTCGAACCGCTGGCCATCGTCTACAACAAGCGCCTGGTGAGCGCCGACGAAGTGCCGGCCAACCATGCCGACCTGGTCAAGCTGCTGACCGCCAAGGCTGACAAGTTCCGCAACAAGGTCACCACCTACGACATCGAAAAATCGGGCGTCGGCTTCTCCTTCATCACCGAAGATGCGCAAATCAATCCGCAGTTCTGGGATCTCGCCAAGACCTTCGGCGATATCGGCATCCGGGTGCAATCCTCGACCGGCACCATGCTGGAACGGATTTCCTCCGGCGAGAACCTGATCGGCTACAACGTGATCGGCTCTTACGCGCAAGCGCGCGCCGCCAAGGATCCGTCGATCGGCGTCTCCTTCACCAAGGATTACAACCTGGTGCTGTCGCGCGTGGTGTTCATCAACAAATCGGCCAAGAACATGAACGCGGCCAAGCTGTGGATCGACTACCTGCTGTCCAAGCGCGGCCAGACCATCATCTCCAACGAATCCCAGCTGTACGCCTTGCGCTCGGATGTCAGCGGCCACAACACGCTGGGCAGCCTGACCACCCAGCTTGGCAGCGCCCTCAAGCCGATCGCGATCACGCCGGCCCTGCTGCAATACCTGGACCAGACCAAGCGCCTGGCGTTCCTGAAGCAGTGGAAAGCCGCCGCAGGAAAGAAATAAGGCAAGCATGCCATCCCCGCCTGCGCGGGGATGGCCGGGGCGCGTAGCCGGATTTTGAAAATTCAGGTTTTTCTGCAAGGTACAACTATGTCATCCATTTCTTCTCCCCATCCGCTGGCCAGCCGTTCCCGGCTGGCGCGCCTTAATTGGCCGCGCGGACTGGTGGTCACGCTGGCGGCGGTGGCGATTTTCCTGCCGCTGGTGCTGATTTTTTACCAAAGTTTCCTGTCGGCGCCGTTTTTCGCGCCGGTCAAGACCCTGAGCCTGGAGCCGTACCGCTTCATTTTCGACGATCCGGATTTCCGCCAGGCGTTCGTCAACGGCTTGCTGCTGGCCAGCGGCCTGGCCCTGATCGCGGTGCCGCTGGGCGGCATGCTGGCGTTCCTGATGGTGCGCACCGACCTGCCGGGCCGCAACTGGATCGCGCCGATGCTGCTGGTGCCGATTTTTGTCTCGCCGATGGTGATCGCCTTCGGTTATGTGGTGGCGATGGGGCCGGTCGGCTTCTATACGGTGTGGATGCAGGACCTGCTGCGCCTGGTCGGGATTGAAGCGACGCCGTGGAATGTGTACGCCTTCCCCAGCATCGTCATCATCGCCGGCCTGACCCATGTGCCGCACGTTTACCTGTACGCCTCGGCTGCGCTGAAGAGCCTCGGCGCCGATGTCGAGGAAGCCGCCCGCGTGGCCGGCGCTTCGCCGCTCCAGGTGGCGCTGAACGTGTCGCTGCCGATGATCATGCCGGCGCTGGCGTACGCCGGCGTGCTGGTGTTTTTTCTCGGCTTCGAAGTATTCGGCCTGGTGCTGGTGCTGGGCGACCCGGAAGGCCACCTGGTGCTGCCGACCTACCTGTACAAGCTGACCAACAAGCTCGGCACGCCGTCGTACCACTTGATGGCGGCGGTAGCGGTGTGCCTGGTGGCGGTGACCTTGCCGCTGGTGATGATCCAGCGCTGGCTGCTGCGTTCAGCCAACAAGTATGTGTCGATCAAGGGCAAGGGCGCGCGCCAGAAGGCGCTGCCGCTGGGCAAGTGGAAATGGCTGGCGTTCAGCCTGATCGCGGCCTGGCTGATTTTCACCATCGTGATCCCGCTGTCCGGCATCGCCTTGCGCGCATTTGTCTCGCACTGGGGTTACGGCGTATCGCTGATAGACACCTTCACCTTGCAGCACTTCCGCGATATCTGGGACCAGCCGGCGCTGGTGCGCGGCATCGTCAACACCATCCTGATCGGCGTCATCGGCGGTGCGATCGCGGTGGCCTGCTACTGCTGCATCGCGCTGGCCATGCATCGCAAATCGGACGGCATCACCCGCTTCCTCGACTACAGCGTGCTGATCCCGCGCGCCGTGCCGGGCTTGCTGGCCGGCCTGTCGTTCCTGTGGGTGTTCCTGTTCGTGCCGTCGTTCCTCGACAGCATGCTGAAAGGTTATGACAACGCAGTCGCGCAATGGCTGGTGGAACACCTGATTCCACAACTGCGCGAACTGCGCTCCACCATCTTCTCGGTGTGGCTGGCGTACTCGGTGGTGTGGCTGGCTTATGGCTTGCGCCTGATCACCACGGCGCTGCTGCAGGTCGGGCCGGAACTGGAAGAGGCGGCGCGCGCGGTTGGCGCCCGCCGTGCGCAGGTGACGCGCGACGTCACGCTGCCGCTGGTGCGCTACGGCGTGCTGGGCGCCTGGCTGATGGTGTTCCTGATCTTCGAACGCGAATACTCGACCGGCGTCTACCTGCTGTCGCCCGGCACTGAAGTGATCGGCGCGCTGATCGTCTCGCTGTGGGCTTCCGGCTCGGTCGACCTGGTCGCCACTCTCTCCTTCATCAACATCACGCTGGTGGCCATCGGCCTCGGCATTGCACTGCGCTTCGGGGTCAAGCTTCACGACTAAGTTGCACCACACAATCAGGAAATCATCATGAGCGAATTAAGTGTCAATAACCTGCATCTCGACTACGGCAGCGGCGCCAGCGCCAATCCGATCCTCAAGGGCGTGTCGATGGAATTGCAGCGCGGCGAAGTGGTCGCCTTGCTGGGGCCTTCGGGCAGCGGCAAGACAACCTTGCTGCGCGCGGTGGCCGGCCTGGAGTCGCCGAAATCGGGCAGCATACAGATCGGCGAGCGCGCCATGTTCGACGGCCAGCGCAAGCTGGAGATCCCGGCCGAAGAACGCAACCTGGGGCTGGTGTTCCAGTCTTATGCGCTGTGGCCGCACAAGACCGTTTCCGACAATGTCGGCTACGGCCTGAAGCTGCGCAAGATGAGCAGCAGCGACATCGCCGCCCGTGTCAAGACGGTGCTGGGCCAGCTCGGGCTGGGCCACCTGGGCGACCGTTTCCCGCACCAGCTGTCGGGCGGCCAGCAGCAGCGGGTCGCGATTGCCCGCGCGCTGGTGTACAACCCGCCGGTGATCCTGCTGGACGAACCGCTGTCCAACCTCGACGCCAAGCTGCGCGAGGAAGCGCGCGCTTTCCTGCGCGAACTGATCGTGCGGCTCGGCCTGTCGGCACTGATGGTGACCCATGACCAGGCCGAGGCGATGGCGATTTCCGATCGCATCCTGCTGCTCAACAACGGCAAGATCGAGCAGCAGGGCACGCCGCAAAGCATGTATGAAACCCCGGACACCCTGTTCACCGCGGAATTCATGGGCAGCAACAACCGCCTGCCGGCCAAGGTGCTGGAGCGCGACGGCGGCCTGGCCCTGCTGCAGGTAGAAGGCGGCGACGTCAAGGCAACGCTGCGCGGGCCGACCATCTGCAGCGGCGACAAGGATGCAGTCGCAATCATCCGCGTCGAGCAGGTCAACATTTCCGATACGCAGGTGGACAACGCCATCCGGCTGCCGCTGTCGACCTGCATGTACCTGGGCGACCGCTGGGAATGCGTGTTCCGCAACAGCGCCGCCAGCGGCGCCGACAGCACCGTGCTGCGCGCCTACGCCCGGCACAGGCTGGCGCCGGGAGAGTACTGGCTGCAGCTGCCGCAGGAAGCGCTGTGGGCCTTCTGAGCAAAGATTCCGAGACGACAAAAAAGGGGGGAGTTATTACGCATCACGCAACAGCCTTTGTGCAGCTTAGCCGTAACCGCACAGCCAACAAAAAAATATTACACAACGGAGGAACACCAATGAAAAGAAAGTACCTGGCGGCGGCAACGCTCGCCGCACTCGGCACGCTGGCATCCGGCGCTTACGCTCAAACCAGCGTCACCGTCTACGGTATCGTCGATACCGGGATCGAGTATGTGAACAATGCCAACGCCAACAAGGACAGCCTGCTGCGCCAGAGCTCCGGCGCCATGAATACATCGCGCATCGGCTTTCGCGGCACCGAGGACCTGGGCGGCGGCCTGAAGGCGGTATTCCAGCTGGAAAACGGCTTCAAGACCGATACCGGCGAGTTCGACAGCGCCGGGGTGCTGTTCAACCGGCAAGCCAATGTCGGCCTGGAAGGCAGTTTCGGCCGGGTGGTCCTGGGCCGCTCTTTCACCACCACGTATGATTTCATCCTGCCGTTCGACCCCATGGGTTATTCGGCCCAGTATTCATGGGTGACGTCAGCCGGCGCCACCGGCGGGCGCAAGGACGGCATGCCGACCAACCTGCAGAACATCGTCAAGTACCAGGGCAAGTTCGGCGACTTCAAGCTGGGCGCCACCTACGGCTTTGGCGAGACGGCCGGCAGCACCAGCGACAGCGCGAAATACGACCTGGGCGTGGGTTACGAAAGCGGCCCGTTCCGCATCGCCGCTACATTTGACCGGGTCAACAGCGCAGCTATCAGCGCCACCAACAGCGCTTACGACAAAGCCACCAGCATCCACCTGGCGGGCAGCTACCAGCTCGGCAGCGACCTGATCCTGAGCCTGGGCTATCGCAACTACAAGAAGACGCTGGCGTCGAATGCAGCCGACCTGCGCAGCGATTTCTTCTGGGGCGGCGCCAGCTACAAGGTGACGCCGGTGGTAACGCTGATCGGCGCCATCTATTACCAGAACATCAAGAACGTCGCCAGCGGCAAGGATGCCGATCCGATCATGTATTCGGTACGCGGCAAATATGCCCTGTCGAAACGCACCGACCTGTACTTGAGCGCAGCGTATGCCAAGGCGAAGAATTCGCAGCTGGTCGGCTTGTCGCGTGACGACCTTGCCTACGGCAGCAGCCAGACCGGCGTGATCGCAGGCATCCAGCACCGCTTCTAAAACCGGTAACGGCACGGCGGCTGTTTTGCCATGCCGTCTTTTGCCACGGAAGACATGCGCGGTTACACGCGCAGTTGTCTTCCGTGTTTTTTTGCACACCCGGTTTATATCAAAACGGGCACGATTCCCTGTAGTTTGAATGCTGGCGTAAAATGTTTCGTCAAAAAAACAATAGCCCGTACCAACCCAAGGAGAATTGATGCAAGCTTCTACACGACGTATCACGCTGTGCGGATTGATGTTGACGGCAGCTGCCGGCATGATAGGCTGCACGACAGCTGACAATGGATCAACCAAGGCATCGCAAGCCTCAGCCGCCAACGCGGCGCTCGCTGCAAACTCCCCCTTCGCCCAGGTCAGCAGCTTGCCTTACAACATGCCGCCGTTCGACCGGATCAAGGATTCCGACTATAAGCCGGCATTCGAAGCCGGCATGGCGCAGCAACGCCAGGAAGCGCGCGCAATTGCCGGCAACCCGGCGGCGCCGAGTTTCGACAACACCATCGTCGCGCTGGAACGCTCGGGCCAGATGCTGACCCGCGTCAGCGATGTATTCTTCAACCTGGTGAGCGCCAACACCAGCCCGGAACTGGACCAGACCCAGCAAGACATGGCTCCCAAGCTGGCCGACCACAAGGACGCCATCTACCTCGATCCGCAATTGTTTGCGCGCGTCGAGCAGCTGTACCAGCAACGGGCCAGCCTCGGCCTCGATCCTGAATCGCTGCGCTTGCTGGAGCGCTATCGCACCGATTTCGTCAGGGCTGGCGCCCGCCTGTCGGCCGCCGACAAGGACCAGCTGCGCAAGCTGAACCAGCAGATTTCTTCGCTCACCACGCAATTCCAGCAGACCCTGCTGAAAGCCAATAACGACAGCGCGCTAGTGGTCGACCGCCAAGCCGACCTGGACGGTTTGACGCCGGAACAGATCAGCGCCGCGGCGCAGGCTGCAAGCAGCCGCAAGCTGGACGGAAAATGGCTGATTGCCCTGCAAAACACCACCGACCAGCCGCTGCTGGCGCAGCTCAAGAATCGCCAGCTGCGCGAACGCCTCTATACCGCCTCCGTCACGCGCGCCAACGGCGGCAGCGACGACAACGTCGCCGGCGTCGCCGAGATCGTCAAATTGCGCGCCCAGCGTGCCGCGCTGCTGGGCTATCCAAGCCATGCCGCCTATGTGCTGGAAGACGAAACCGCCGGCACCCCGGAGGCTGTCAACCGCATGCTGGGACAGCTGGCGCCGGCCGCCGCCGCCAACGCCCGCAAGGAAGCCGCTGCCATGCAGCAGGTGATAGACCGCCAGGCCAAGGCCAGCCATGCCAAGCCATTCAAGCTGCAGCCGTGGGACTGGGCGTTTTATGCAGAACAGGTGCGCAAGTCGCGCTACAACTTCGACGAATCCCAGATCAAGCCTTATTTCGAGCTGAACAATGTGCTGCAGAATGGCGTGTTCTACGCTGCCCAGCAGCTGTACGGCCTCCGCTTCAAGGAACGCACCGACCTGCCGGTGTACCAGAAGGATGTACGGGTGTTTGAAGTGTTTGACCAGGACGGTTCGCCGATGGCCCTGTTCCTGTTCGATCCTTTCGCGCGCGACACCAAGCAGGGCGGCGCCTGGATGAACAGCTACGTCTCGCAATCGCGTCTGTTCGGGACCAAGCCGGTCGTGTCCAACAATATCAACATCGTCAAGCCGCCTGCCGGCAAGCCGGTGCTGCTCACGTTCGACGAAGTCAACACCATGTTCCACGAGTTCGGCCATGCCTTGCACGGCATGTTCTCCAACGTACAGTACCCGATGTTCTCCGGCACCTCGGTGCCGCCGGATTTCGTCGAATATCCGTCGCAGTTCAATGAAATGTGGTCGCGCAATCCACAAGTCCTGGCGCACTACGCCAAGCACTACAAGACCGGCAAGCCGATGCCGCAAGCGCTGGTCAGCAAGGTGCTGGCGGCGCGCAAGTTCAATGCCGGTTTCGAGACTTCGGAATACCTGTCGGCGGCCATGCTGGACCAGGCCTGGCACCAGCTGCCTGCAGGCCAGACGCCGGCGGCCAAGGATGTGATGGCGGTTGAAGCGAAAGCGCTGCAGGCGGCCAGCAGCGGCGACGGTTATGTGGTGCCGCCGCGCTACCATACGCAATACTTCCAGCACATCTTCGCCAGCGGCTATTCAGCCGGGTATTACGCTTATATCTGGAGCGACGTGCTGGCCAAGGATACCGAGCACTGGATGAATACCCACGGCGGCCTGAAACGCGCCAACGGCGACCTGCTGCGGGCCAAGGTGCTGTCGCGCGGCTTCAGCGCCGATCCTAGCGCGCTGTTCAAGGATTTCTACGGACGCGGGCCGGAAGTCGGGCCGCTGCTGGAAGCGCGCGGCCTGGGCGGCGTCACCAAGTAATTGCGGGCTGGATGTGAAAACGGGGCAGAAAATCTGCCCCGTTTTTTTTCGCCTGGAAAAAAGGTATTACAAAGGCTCAAACACGCCGGCGGCGCGGTTCTTTTCTACTTTGTCCCACGCAAAAATCTTGCCGTTCATCGCCACGTACACGCCATGCGGCAAGGCTTGCGCGACACCGCAGGCAAAACCGAAATTGAACAGGGCGTCGGAATTGGCTATCGCGTAGGGAATCATCGCGCCGGTTACCACAATCGTTTTTTCCAGCGCTGCCGCGCCCAGCACTGCCGCAGTTTCGCGCATGGTGTCGGTGCCGTGGATGATCACTATCGCCTGTTCCGCCGCATGCGTGCAGGAAGCCAGCACGCGCCGGCGGTCGATGTCTTGCATGTCGAGCGAATCCAGCAGCGGCAGTTCTTCCAGCGCGATCTCGGTGGTGATGCGCGCGCGCTGGATCACCTGCGGTAAGTGGCTGGCGGCGAAAGTCAGCTTGCCGGCGATCTCATCGTAATGTTTATCGAAAGTGCCGCCGGTGGCGATGATGCGTAGAGCCATGAGTAAATGTTCCTATGATGAAGCCGCGCCGTCCTTGGCTGGACCAGGCTTGCGGCCGCGACGCATGATGAGTGAAAACAGTATAAATAACACGATCAGCCCTGCCGCGCCTAGTCCCCATGGCAACAAAGCCAGCATCGGCGAAACCGGTCCGCCCTGGCGCTGGACCTTGACCTGCTCGGGCGTGATCGGCGGCGTATCGGCATGGCCGTATTGTTTCACCACGTAGTTGGCCAGCATGGCGATCTGGCTATCGTTGAGGTGATTGGCAAACCCGGGCATGAAAGTCTGCTCATCCTTGCCGCGGCGCTGTACGCCATTGAGTATCACCATCAGCAGGTTGCCGGGGTCGCGCGCGCCCACCACGCTGTTGCTGAACAGGGACGGGTAATAACCGCCGACCACGCCGCTGCCGCTGGCCGAGTGGCAGCTGGCGCAGTTGCCGCTGAACAGTTCGGCGCCGCCGGAAGCATTGCTGCTGACCGATACCGCCGCCACGCCGCGCAATTCGGCATCGTCGTCCGCGGCCTGGCCCCAGGCGTAGCGCGGCTTCTTGTCTGCGGCGTCGCTGATGGCCGGAACGCTGCGCACATAAGTGACGATCGCCTTCAGGTCGGCATCGTTCAGGTATTGCAAGCTATGCTCGATCGCTTCCGCCATGCCGCCGGCGGCGGACGCCTTGCCCGGCACCAGGCCGGTTTTCAGGTACTGGACGATTTCTTCGTCCTTCCAGCCGCCGATGCCGCTGACCGGATCGGGCGTGATGTTGTACGCTGTCCAGCCGCCCAGCTGGGCGCCGCCGAAGGAACGCTTGAGGTCGACGCCCATGGTCAGGTTACGCGGCGTGTGGCATTCCTGGCAATGGGCCAAGCCTTCCACCAGGTAAGCGCCGCGATTCCATTCGGGGCTCTTGCCGCCATCTTCCTTCCATTCGCCCGGCTTGAAATTGAACAGGTTCCAGCCGGCCAGGATCCAGCGCTGGTTGAGCGGGAACGGCAATTTGTTTTCCAGGTTTTTTTGCTGGATCGGCGGCAGGCTGAACAGGTATGCCTTGATCGCCAGCACGTCGTCGCGCGACAGCTTGGTGAAGGATGTATAGGGGAAAGCCGGGTACAGATGCTTGCCTTCGTCGTCGATGCCGTTATGCAGCGCGCGGATGAAATCTTCGTCGCTCCAGCTGCCGATCCCGGTTTCCTTGTCCGGCGTGATGTTGGGACCGTAGATGGTGCCGAACGGCGTGGCCAGCGGATAGCCGCCGGCGAACGGCTTGGCCGGATCGACCGTGTGGCAGGCGATGCAGTCGGCCGCCTTGGCCAGGTAGGCGCCGCGCGTGATCTGGTCGGCATTGGGCGGCGCCGCAGCCGCAGGAGCTGCAGCCACGGCCGCCGCGGCATCGGCGGCAAACGCGGCGCCGTGCGCCAGCCCGGCGGCCAGGGCCATGCCGCCCATCCAGCGGGAAAACCGGCAAACGAGTTGAGTGCGGGCCGTCATAGCACTGTCCTCAAGGTGTCAGCGATGCGCAAGGACAGCGCCGCGATGGTCAAGGTGCAATTCACCGTGCCGGCCACCGGCATCACCGAACCGCTGGCGATGAACAGGTTTTCGTGGTCGTGCGAACGGCAATGGGCGTCGACCACCGAATCGCGCGGATCGCCGCCCATGATGGTGGCGCCCATGATGTGGTTGTTCGGCGCGAAATCGTCGTCGAACTTGATTTCGGTGCCGCCGAACATGGCGGCGATGCTGGCATAGGCCTGGTGCGTCAGCACTGCGCTCTTTTGCACGTAGTCGTTGATCGAATAGGTGATCTCTGGCTGCGGGATGCCTAGCGCATCGCGTTTTTCCGTGCTCGGCCGTATGCGGTTTTCCGGATCCGGCAGGATGTCGTGGAAGCTGTTGATATTCACGGTGCGCGCCGCGCGGCGGCGGATTTCCTGGTTCAGCTTGACGCCGACCAGGCCGTCTTTCAAGGCGGTCTGCGCAGCGTGGTTGGTTTGCGCCATGTTATTCAGGTGCAGCTTCTTGGCGGCGTATTCGGCGCGGAAAGCGCCATCGCGCATGTCGACGATGGAGGTCATTTCTATCGGGCCGCGCCCTGGCCACAAATCTTCATTGGCAAGGAAGGTGACGCCGGTGCCGGGATGGTCCATCAGGTTGCGGCCGACCTGGTCCGAGCTGTTGCCTACGCCCTTGCCGTGCTTGTCGTCGGTCGACATCAGCATCAGTTTCGGAATTTCGATGCCGTTCGCGGCCAGCACGAAATATTTGCCGGTGACCCGGTGCGTGACGCCTTCCGGATCCTTGTAATGCACGGCGCTGATGCGCTCCTTGGCGTCCACCTCGATGCGGTACACCACGGCGTCGGCCAGCACCTTGGCGCCGGCCCTTTCGGCTTTCTCGACATGGATGATGCCGCTATACATGGCGGCGATAGGGCAGATCGGCATGCAGTTGTTGTTGCCGCAACAGTTCGGCCGTTCATCGTAGGCGCGGCTGTTGCGCGCCACCGGTTCCGACACCACCTTGTGGCCGGCGCCGTTGACCACGGCGCTGAAGCGCTGGTCGTTCCAGGACAGCGGCAAGTGGTCCATCGGATACGGCTGCTTGCGCGGCGAACCGAGGTCGGTGCCGTCGTTGGGGCCGGACACGCCCAGTTCGACTTCGGCGCGGTAATAGTAGGGTTCCAGCTCGTCGTAGCTGATCGGCCAGTCGCGGCCGACGCCGTACAGCGTTTTCATCTTGAAATCGTTGGGCAGGAAACGCCAGGCCGCGGCAGCCCAGTGCCAGGTAGTGCCGCCTACCGCGCGGATGTATTGCGAATTGTATTTATGCGTGCCCTTGAGTATCAGGTAATTGTTTTCCGGCGTGTATTCGGGATGCGGCGCATATTTGGTGGACGGGTAGGGCACCATGAAATCGTCCTTGCTTGGCGTATTCCGGTAATTCTCGACGATGCGCCAGCGTTCCAGCCGCGGCCCGGCTTCCAGCACCAGCACCGAAGCGCCGGACAGGGCCAGCTGGTGCGCCACCAGGGCGCCGGCGACGCCGGAACCGACAATTACGACATCTGCGGACAGGTTATCAGCCATGTTCAAGCCCTCGCTTTCAACACCGCCGGCTGGGTAACCCAATAACCGGGGGCGGCACGGCAATAAGTCGGCACGACTACCGCATCGCGCACCTGGTCGAACATCAGCGCCTGCTCGAAGGCGATGACCTTGGCGTTGCCGGTGACGCCGCCGTCGCCGACCACGCCCAGGTACCAGCCGCTGACGATACGGTGCAGCACCAGCGACAGCGCGCTGTCGCTGCCGACCGCGGCCGCCAGGTTATCGACGTCCTTGATTTTGTGATCGAGGCTGTACTGCCACAACGCCGCGGCCTGTTTTTCAAACTCGATCGCTTGCGTGCTGAGCGCGCTGTACAGTCTTGCGCCTATGCGCGGATTGAGTTTCGGCGCGCCGGTCAGCAAGGCCGACAATGCCATGAAATTTGCCTGCTGCTGGCTGCTGGGGGGAGGTGCGGCGGGGGTGACGGTCTGGGCTGAGGCTTGCTGCAGCCAGCGAGGAATGCTCATCATCGCGAAACTGACGCCGGCCAGCAACATGAGGTTGCGCCTGCTGGCGGAAAACACCTCGCGGCCGGGCGCTGCCGTGATGGGCTGGTCGCTTGATCGCTCGCCTGTAACTGATGGACGTTGCTGCATATGGCTAGTCCTTTCTGCCTGGTGGGTTGCCTGATTATACTAAGCCCGGCAGATAGCTGCTGCGTCTTTTGCCGACCCTATGAAAACGGCGCGCAGCGACTACACTGGTAACATTTGATTTCAGCGCGCACCTCTTTGACAAGAATCCCGACTCATGAAACCCATCGCCCCCGGCACCGTTATTTTCCACCGCTTCCGCGGTTATGGCGTGATCACGTCCGTCAACCTGCTGACCGGCTGGATCGCTGCGCGTTTCGGCAGCGAGAAACGGACGCTTGACCTGAACCTGTCGACCGACGAGGTCCAGCACGCCGATGGCGAGCCGATCCTGTACCGCCACGCGCCGCCGGACCGCATGCCGCACGCGCGCCTGATGGCGCTGGTGCGCGAGCTGCATCGCGCCGGTTACCAGCGGTTGTACCTGTACAGCTGGCCCAAGCCGTCCGGCCTGCACTGGCGCTGGCACCTGTTCTGCGGCCGGCGCAGCTGGATGGAGAGGGCGCGGCGCGAAGGCTGGTACGGTTCGGGCGCCGACTACAATTTCAATCCGATTCTGGGCTGGGGCGACAAGCCGGGAGCGTCAATCCCGGAGCTGGCCAGGGCGCTGGCGCAGTTCGATCCGCACGGCCTGGCGCAGGCGCTGGGACGCGATGAAGACCACAGCGCATGGTTTGCCAAGGTATGCGACGCCTTGCTGCCGGATTACGCCTTCAGCCTGGGCTGGAGCGAAGGCCCGATGCCGGACAGCCTGCCGGTGATCCCGGTGCGCAAGAACGTGCCCGAATACAGCGGCCCAGCCCTGCCATGGCCGCCCGGCTGGCAAGGCATGTGGCGCGACACCACGCTGGCGGCGCCGGCAGCGCGCCTGAACAAGCTGATCCTGCCCAGCGG
Source organism: Collimonas sp. GW821-FHT07E08 (assembly GCF_059418905.1). Classification (NCBI taxonomy): domain Bacteria; kingdom Pseudomonadati; phylum Pseudomonadota; class Betaproteobacteria; order Burkholderiales; family Oxalobacteraceae; genus Collimonas; species Collimonas sp. GW821-FHT07E08. Next base: position 168,031 of record NZ_JBWKQR010000006.1, read on the forward strand.
CGCCGGCGACGACGACTGACGATTTACTTCTGCGGCAGCGCGCCCGGATTCAAGACATTCTTGGGCGTGCCGCCGGCGAAATCCAGCAGATTCTGGAACGCTGCGCGGAAATACAGCTCGTAACCATCCTTCTCGACATAACCCAGGTGCGGCGTGGCCAGCACATTCTCCATCCGCAACAGCGGCGAATCCGGCGGCAGCGGCTCGGTCTCGAATACATCCAGCGCGGCAAAACCAGGCCGGCCCTGCTGCAAGGCCGGCAGCAGGGCGCCGTCGGCGACCAGTTCGGCGCGGCTGGTGTTGACAAAGATGGCGCTGGATTTCATCAAGGCCAGGTCGGCTGCCTCGACGATGCCGCGGGTGGCGTCATTGAGGCGCAGGTGCAGCGACAGCACGTCGGCTTCGGCAAAGAACTGCTGCTTCGATGCCGCGGCTTCATAACCGTCTTTCAGCGCCGCGGCCAGACTGGCTTCGCGTCCCCACACCAGCACCCGCATGCCGAACGCCTTGCCGTATCCCGCAACCATGCGGCCGATCTTGCCGTAACCCCAGATCCCCAGCGTGCGTCCCTTGAGCGCGGTGCCGATGACATCGTTTTGCGGCAGCGCCGACACCGATTGCCATTGCCCTTGCTGCAAGTTGCTGACATAGCGCGGGATGCGGCGGCTGGCAGCCATGACCAGGGCCCAGGTCAGCTCGGCCGGCGCGGTCGGGTCGCCGACACCTTCGACGATGGCGATGCCGCAGTCGGTAGCGGCTTCGACGTCGATATGGCCGCTCACTTTGCCGGTCTGCGAAATCAGTTTCAGCTTGGGCAGTTTTTGCAGCAGCGCCCTGGAAAAACTGCTGCGTTCGCGTATCAATACCAGCGCTTCAAAATCGGCTAGCCGAATTGCCATCTGGCCAACGCCGCGCGCGGAATTGTTGAACACTTTCACCTCGTGGCCCTCCAACATGCTGAAGCTGTCGAGATGGCGGACGCTGTCCTGATAATCATCGAGTATGGCAATTTTCATAGGAGTTTCTGGCTTTACGGAAAGTAAATGCGTGCAAAAAAGTGGAGGAAAACCGCCGTCACGTAATAAAGCAACAGCATCCGGAAAACGGGAAATACCTTACTACAATAGTTGGTCATTTTCACTACAAATCGGGTGTACAATCGGCCCACTTTTTCCAGGAAAAATGCCGTTTGCCGGACCGGACAAGCAGTATCGACCATGGTGTGCGGCCTACGCCGCTGTAAAACCCGCACGATGCCTGTAGATTTGTAGCTGACAGTAAATCCCGGCCCATTATTTCATTTTTTGCTGCCCGCGGCGATGCGCAAAGAGCCCGCAGCAAACGCACCAGAATTGCGCCGACCGACACGGTGCGCCAGCCAGGCACAGGCCGCTGGCAAGAAAAGATTTCTTTATTGGTATTGGAGGTAGTTTTCATGAATCAACCCCTTATGGGCGGCATTGCTGCAATCAACGCCCCGGCATATGTCAAGCAGCAGAAACTGATCAACTGGGTGGCTGAAGTCGCCGCCCTGGCCAAGCCTGACCGCATCTACTGGTGCGACGGCTCGCAGGCCGAATACGATCGCCTGTGCAGCGGCATGGTGGCGGCCGGCACCATGAAAAAACTGAACCAGGAAAAACGCCCGAACAGCTACCTGGCTTGCTCCGATCCGTCGGATGTGGCGCGCGTCGAAGACCGCACTTTCATCTGCTCGGCAAAAGAAGAAGACGCCGGCCCGACCAACAACTGGACCGATCCGGCCGAAATGCGCAAGACGCTGCACGACCTGTTCGACGGCTGCATGCAAGGCCGCACCATGTATGTGGTGCCGTTTTCGATGGGTCCGCTGGGTTCGCCGATCGCCCACATCGGCGTTGAACTGTCCGATTCGCCGTACGTCGCCGTCAACATGCGCATCATGACCCGCATGGGCAAGGCCGTGTACGACGTGCTGGGCAGCGACGGCGAGTTCGTGCCTTGCGTGCACAGCGTCGGCGCACCGCTGGCGGCCGGCCAGAAAGACGTGGCCTGGCCTTGCAATCCGACCAAGTACATCGTCCACTATCCGGAAACCCGTGAAATCTGGTCTTACGGTTCGGGTTACGGCGGCAACGCACTGCTCGGCAAGAAATGCTTCGCGCTGCGCATTGCCTCGACCATGGGCCGCGACCAGGGCTGGCTGGCGGAACACATGCTGATCCTCGGCGTCGAATCGCCGGCAGGCAAGAAACACTATGTTGCGGCGGCTTTCCCGTCCGCTTGCGGCAAGACCAATTTCGCCATGCTGATCCCGCCTGCAGGTTTCGAGGGCTGGAAAGTGACCACCATCGGCGACGACATCGCCTGGATCAAGCCGGGCGCCGACGGCCGCCTGTACGCCATCAATCCGGAAGCCGGCTATTTCGGCGTCGCTCCCGGCACCAACGACAAGACCAACTACAACTGCATGGCTTCGCTGCGCGAAAACACCATCTTCACCAACGTCGCCCTGACCGACGACGGCGATGTCTGGTGGGAAGGCATGAGCAGCACGGCGCCTGAGCACCTGATCGACTGGCAGGGCAAGGACTGGACGCCGGCCATCGCCAAGGAGACCGGCGCCAAGGCAGCCCATCCGAATGCGCGTTTCACCGTGGCTGCAACCCAGAATCCGGTCATCGACGCCGCCTGGGACGATCCGGCCGGCGTGCCGATCTCTGCCTTCATTTTCGGCGGCCGCCGTTCCACCACCGTGCCGCTGGTAACCGAAGCCCGCAACTGGGTGGAAGGCGTGTACATGGCAGCCACCATGGGTTCGGAAACCACTGCGGCCGCGGCCGGCCAGCAAGGCGTGGTGCGGCGCGATCCGTTCGCCATGCTGCCGTTCATCGGCTACAACATGAGCGACTATTTCCAGCACTGGCTGACATTGGGCGAGAAGCTGGCGCAGCAAGGCGCTGCCGAACTGCCGAAGATCTTCTGCGTCAACTGGTTCCGCACCGGCGCCGACGGCAAGTTCGTCTGGCCGGGCTTTGGCGACAACATGCGCGTGCTGAACTGGATGCTGGACCGGCTCGACGGCAAGCAGGGCGGTGTCGAGCACCTGTTCGGCGTGACGCCGCGTTACGCCGACCTGAACTGGGAAGGGCTGGCGTTCAGCGAAGAACAGTTCGAGCGCATCACCGCGATCGACAAGGCTGCCTGGAAAGCGGAAACCGCGCTGCATACGGAACTGTTCGACAAGCTGAAACATCGTTTGCCGAAGCAGCTGGCCGAGGTCAGGCTGGCGCTGGAGAAGCAGCTGGCCGAGTAAGGCCCGGCTTGCATCGCAAAACAGAACGCCCGCTGCTTGCGGGCGTTTTTTTATGTGCGGGCAAAAAAAATCCCCGCCGGCGCTAGGCCGGCGGGGTGAATCCTTCCATCGCAGGAAAGAGGAGACGTCAGAAATTCAGATTACAGCAGTTACAGGCCGTTCAAACCCATCCAGGCCAGAACACGCGTGGCCACGGCACGCAGCCATTGCAGCACTGCGAAAGTCGGGAAGCCGTCTTCGTCATGGTAAATGTATTGGTGCATGGCAAACTCCTCGTGGTTAATTGTCGTCAAGCGCGTAATCAGTCGCGGCCGGCCAGCAAGCGCAGCTCCGCCGCCAGGCTAGGCTGGCTGGAGGCATGGTCGTTAGCCATGCGGCGTATCAGTTGCTGCCCTTTGAACTTGCTGCGGGCAATCCGCTGCTCCAGCGATTTGCGCGGCTTGATCAGCATCAATGCTGCGCGCAAGATCCCCATCCAAAGCGGTTTGAAATACACCATCAAGGTCGCCAGCGCTCCCAGGCCCAGCAATGGCCGCAGTGCGGCGGCAGCGGCAGCAAGCAGGGCCGATGCGTCGAACAAGGCGATTTCAGCTGGCAGGGCAAAAGCGAATAAAGACATTGCAACGACTCTTTCATGGTGATGTTGCATTGCAGTATATTCACTACTTAGCGTGCTATCCAATTCTGATTTTGGATATCAGTTATGTGTTCGACGAATAATGTCCTGATGTGGCTGAAGAATGTCTTCCATGTCGTCGTTAATGCATTATGTGTAAGATAAAGCACGGCGGGCATCGGGCGGCCTGGCGTAGTTTCGACTCGGCAATAGTTGCGCATCTAAGACATAATTCAGATTGATATACGTTTTATGTTGTGGCGCAATATTTTCACGCCACTTGAAATCTGTCATTGCGCTTTCATATAACAGTTATAGAATCTGTGAATGTTGCTTTCAGCTAAATTTGCCGGCGCAATATTCCATTAAAAATAATTAACGATAGATCCAACCATGAGCTTCCTGACACTTGACCTGAACCTGCTGCGTGTCTTCGACGCCGTCATGACCGAGCAGAACCTGACGCGCGCCGCCAGCCGGCTGGCAATGACCCAGCCGGCGGTGTCGAATGCCTTGAAACGCCTGCGCGACACCCTCAACGACGAGCTGCTGATCCGTACCGCGCATGGCGTCAAGCCGACCCAGCATGCCGAAGAATTGTGGCCGGTGGTCAGGCGCGCGCTGACCGACCTGGAAACCGCGATCACGCCGGAAACTTTCGATGTCTCGCGCGCCCACACTACTTTCCAGATGGCGATGGCCGACGCCACCGCGGCGCTGTGGCTGCCGGCGCTGGTGCGCACCATCGAGCGCAATGCGCCGCAAATGAATATCCGCATGGTGCCGCTGACCACCCGCGATCCGCGCCAGATGCTGTTGCGCGGCGACGTCGACCTGGCGGTCGGCTTTTTCCCCGGCGTCGCGGCGCAGCTGGCCGGCGGCCAGACTACCAGCGCCTCGCCGATCCACCACGAACGGCTGTACACCGGCGAATACGTGTGCGTGATGCACAAGGACCATCCGCTGGCCAGCCAGGTGCTGACCCTGGACAATTACTGCGCCTCGCATCACCTGCTGGTCAGTTTTTCCGGCCGGGCGCATGGCTTGATCGATGAAACCCTGGCGGCGATGGGGCGCGAGCGGCGCATCCTGCTGACCGTCAACCAGTTCTTCACCGCCGGCCGGGTGGTCGCCAGTTCCGATTTGCTGACGGTCTTGCCGCGCCACTTGATCGGCGCGACCGGCATGACCGATGTCCTGGTGGCGCGCGAACTGCCGTTCCCGACGCCGGCGGTGCACGTCGACATGCTGTGGCACGAACGGGATGCGCGCAATCCGGCGCATAAATGGCTGCGCGGCCACCTGAGCGAAACCGCGCACGAGAAATTCAGCCTGATCGATCCCGAAGACGAAGACTGATCAATCGCGGGCGGCAGTCTCGCGCTGGAACTGCGACAGCTGCCGGTACTGCTGCTCCATCAGTTTGGGAATAGCCGCATAGATCGGCCACAGGCGGCGGTATAGCGCGACGTTTTCCGCAATCGGCACGTGGCGGTGGGTGGAACCGACCATGGCGCCGATGACATCCAGCGAATCGACCTTGCCCAGCGCGTACAGGCCCAGCACGGCGGCGCCGAGGCAGGACGATTCGACGCTTTCCGGCACCACCACTTCACGCTCGAAAATATCCGCCATCATTTGCCGCCACAGCGCCGAACGGGCAAAGCCGCCGGTCGCCATCATGTGGGTGGTCGGGCCGATCAAGCCCTCGACCGCCGGCAAGATACTGTACAGGCTGAAAATCACGCCTTCCAGCGCGGCCCGGATCATGTGCGCCTTGCCGTGGTGCGTGGCCAGGCCGAAATAGGAACCGCGCGCATCGGCGTTCCACAGCGGCGCCCGTTCGCCCGCCAGGTAGGGATGGAACAGCAATCCTTCGGCGCCGGCGCTGACGCCCTCGGCGATCTTGGTCAAGGCATCGTAAGGATCAAGTCCGGCGGCCTTGGCGGCGGCCGATTCGGCGGTGGCCAGCTCATTGCGTACCCAATGGAAAATGCTGCCGCCGTTGTTGGTGGGGCCGCCGACCACCCAGTGCTTGGCGGTCAGGGCGTAACAGAAGGTGCGGCCGGAGGGATCGGTCAGCGGCTTGTCGATCACGGTCCGCATCGCGCCCGAGGTGCCGATCGTGACGGCCACCTGGCCAGGGCCGATGGCGTTGACGCCGAGATTGGACAGCACGCCGTCGTTGGCGCCGATCACGAACGGCGTCGCCGGCGACAAGCCCAGCTGCTGCGCCATGGCCGGCGCCAGGCCGCTCAGGTGATGGGTGGTCGGCACCAGTTTCGACAAGTGCTGCGGGCCGATGCCCAGCAGTTCCAGCGCGCCCTGGTCCCAGTCCAGCTGCTGCAGGTTGAACATGCCGGTGGCGGAGGCGATCGAATGGTCGACCAGCCATTCGCCGAACAGGCGGTACAGCACATATTCCTTCATGCCGACAAACCGCGCGGTGCGCGCAAACAGCTGCGGCTGGTCGTGGCGCAGCCACATGATCTTGCACAACGGCGACATCGGGTGGATAGGGGTGCCGGTGCGCAGGTAGATTTCATGGCCGCCCAGCTCGTCGCGGATGCGGTTGGCCCATGCGCCGGCGCGGTTGTCGCCCCAGGTGATGCTGTTGCTCAGCAATTCGCCGTCCGGGCCGACTGCAATCACGCTATGCATGGCGGCGCTGAAGGACACCAGCGCAATCCGCGCGGACTCGACATGGCTGTCGCCGACGGCGTTGCTGATAGCGCTCAGCACGGCTTCGTAAATCTGCAGCGGATCTTGCTCGGCCATGCCCGGCGTGGTGCACAGCAAGGGATATTCCACCGCGTGCTGCGCCACCACTTGTCCCTGGGTGGTGAACAGCACAGCCTTGGTGCTGGTGGTGCCGATATCTACGCCAAGCATGTATTCTGGCTGGTGTTGCATGAACTACCTCGTGATGAAATGAGTAAGCGACCGGTAATGAGCAGCCATCCTGCCTGGACAGCCGTGCGCCGGGCCCGCTTCATTGTAGTACTTGCCGGCGGCGGCGAGTGGCTGCAATAATACACCAGATGTTAGCGCTAACATCACATCTCTTGGCGCAATGGAAAGCGAGATTGCAGACTGCTAGTATCCTTACTCCAAGGAAACTATAACAATGCGGCATGGCTTGCGTGTAACATTGGTCGCGCTAGCCAAATGAACAAGATTCCATTGCCAGGCACATATCTTCAGGACCTGGCGGAATAATGAACAGGCTGCAGCAGCGCGCTCAATGCAAAGAACCCATAAAATGCCACCGTTACCATGACCAGCCCTGAACTCAAGCCACAACGCCATAGCCGCGCCAGCGGCAGGGTAACCATCGTCGACGTTGCGCGCCTGGCGCGGGTCAGCCCGATGACCGTGTCGCGCGCGCTGAAAACCCCGGCGCTGGTGCAGCTGGAAGCGCGCGACCGGATTGCGGCGGCGATCAAGCAGCTCGGTTATGTGCCGAACCAGGCCGCCAGCACGCTGGCCTCGGCCAAATCGCAAGTGATCGGCGTGATCGTGCCGTCGCTCAGCAACTCGGTGTTCGTGGATACGCTGACCGGGATCCGCGACAGCCTGAACCAGCACGGCTACAAATTCCTGATCGGCGAAAGCAGCTATTCGCCGGACAAGGAAAGCCAGCTGATCAGCACTTACCTGGCGCATGCGCCGGACGGCTTTTTGCTGAGCGGCATAGAACAGCAGGATGCGCTGCGCGAACAGCTGGCCACGCACAATGTGCCGGCCGTACGCATGTTCGACCTGAATCCCGGAAACAGCGAGGTCACGGTCGGCTTTTCGCACGAAGAAGCGGGTTACAGCATCGCCCGCCACCTGATCGCGCGCGGCTACCGCCAGCCCGGCTTTCTCGGCGCCCAGCTCGATCCACGCATGATGAAACGCCGGCACGGCTTTCGCAAGGCATTGTCGGAAGCAGGCATGAACCCTGAGGTGGAAGTATTGACGCCGGTGCCGTCGACGGTAGAACTCGGCACCAAGATGCTGGGCCAGATCCTGCAGCAGGCGCCGGCTTGCGATGCCGTGTTTTGCTGCAACGACGACTTGGCGCTGGGCGTCTTGTTCGAGTGCCAGCGGCGCGGCCTGTCGGTGCCGGGCCAGATGGCGATCGCAGGGTTCAACGATTTGCCGTGGTCAGCGTTCGCCAATCCGGGCATCACCACGATAGTCACGCCGCGTTACGACATCGGCTTTACCGCCGCCCAGTTGCTGATCAAGCTGCTCAGGCACGAACCGCTGGAAACAACCAGCGTCGACCTCGGCTTCAAGCTGGCGATACGCAGCAGCACCTGAGCAGCAAACACGCTCCCGATCAATGCAAATCCGGCAAAGCCTTGGTACGCTCAATTTGCACAGCCCGCAATTCCTTCGGATCCAGCGCCAGCAATGACAGGATTGTCGGGGCGATCTGCGTAGTCTCGACATGATCGTCATTCGATTGGTGGGCGATGCCGGCCCCCCATACCACGATAGGCACATGCCTATCCTGATGCGCGTTGCCGCCGTGTTCGGCGATCTTGGACAGCTTGCCGCCGGCCCAGACGACTCCTTGCTGCGCGATACCGACTACATCGGGAACACGTTCATCGCCACGCCTGGTGCCGAATAAATCTTCCGCCTCTTCTCCCGCATAGATTCTTGTGACGCCAGCTTGCGTAAATGGCTTGGAGATGCTGTTGCCAAAAGCGTCCGAGCCGATGCCGTTGCCCGAATAGGCAAGCAGGAATTTCTTCGCAAAGCGCGTTGCTTTAACCGAGCGGTCGGTGAGCCACATCAGGATGCCGTCGTCATCGATTGCATGGGCAACCAGATGGGTTTGGGCGGGATCTTTGCAGCCTGCACTATTGTTTTCCCAAGCGCAGTTCAATGCGTCAATCATGTCGCCGTCATTGATGATCGTCAGCGCCGCGCGGTTTTGTGGCGACTGGCCATGTTTTGCGGAGAGCACCACCACCGTTTTGCTGAGATCAAGCGCGCTGACCATGGCCTTGAGCTGGCCGTCCACAAAAGTCAATGCGCTTTGCAATACCGGCCCTGGCACCGCGCCATTCAAGGTGTAGCCACCCAGGCCGTTGGTCATGATGGTGCTGGGGTTTTCCGGGTCGATGTAGTAGTTCGACTTGTTGAGTTTCTGCGCGGTGGAGACAGCCTGGAAGTTCATGCCGAAAATGGCGGGAACGCCCAGCGAGTTATTGCCGGCGTGATCCAAGCCCTTGGCCCAATTCACGACGGCCTTAACTTTGAAGGCATCGTATTTTTGGGTATTGGTGTTGTCCTTGGTCCAGTCGTCGCCGGGACCGGCGGGTGCCGATGGATCGGTGACTGAACTGTTGATTTCGGGTGCAAACAGGTCGTCGATTCCCTTGCCGGACGGGCCATTGAGAATGTCGTATGCCGCGTGCTTGTCCGACCATGCTGTACGCAAATGATGCTGCTTCGCTACTTCAAAAATCGTGTTCACTTGAAGATACTGATGCGGATACACCGGCAAACATGTTTTAGGATCTACCGGCAATGTTTTCGGATCCAGCAAATCTTGTGCATGGCCAGTCAGCTGAGATATTTTTGTGAAGTCGGAATACAAACCGGGAATCTGCTGGCCGCTGTCCAAGCGGTTCATGTCCTTTGCGCTGACTTCCGCATAATAAACTTCCGCCCCCGGTTTCGCTCCCGCGCAGCTGGTTGTTCCCGCCGGCAGCAACCCTCGGCTGTAGGCGTCATCGTAATAGATGCCCGTGGTTTTTGGATTGCCGCCAGTAAGCTGGCCGACCATGCCTGGAAATGAATCCGAAGGGAAAGGAGTCCTGGCGTTGGTATAGCTCACGCCTTCACGCACCATGCGCGCGAGGGTGGATTGCGGATACGCGGTGACAAACCAGTCAAGATCGGCTTGGTGCATGCCGTCGACTGAAATGAGCAGGACATGCTTGGCTGGCTGTTTTTTTGCATCCGTTTCTTCGGCATGGCTCAACGTCGCCGCACTTGCGAAGAAAGAAAGCATCAGCGCCAGGGTGATTTTTTTCGAGGTTTGCATAGTTATTTTCCTATAGTGAGATAGCGAAAAAACCGGAACGAAGAAAGTCGAGGTCAAGCATAAGCCGCATATATGACTGGATAATTACGTACGGCGATGTTTTTGAATGCGTGTCAAAGACGCATGCAGCCGTGCTGTAGATGTGTTTTTGGAATAAAAAGGGAGCAGTAAAAAAAGGACAGGGTCAAACATCCGCCTGGGAAAATTCGACTCCGCCCCTTTTTGTCCCAACAGGCAGGAAAGATGCAGCGCTCCGCAACGGCGAGCGCCGGCGACTTGGCCGATTCTTAGCGAATCGGCAGCTTTGTAGTGTGCTTGACTTCTTCCATCACCGCGTAAGTGTGCGTCTCGCGCACGCCCTTGAGCTGCAGCAGCGACTTGCCGAGAAACTCGCGGTAGGCGTTCATGTCCTTGACGCGCGCCTTGACCAGGTAATCGAAACCGCCGGCCACCATGTGGCACTCCAGCACCTCGGGAATGATCTGCACGCTCTGGCTGAACGCCTCGAAAACTTCCGGCGTGGTGCGGTCCAGCACCACTTCGATAAACACCAGCAGGGCGACGTCCAGCAGCTGCGGATTGAGCTGGGCGGTGTAATGCAGGATATAGCCGGCTTCCTGCAGTTTGCGCACGCGCTCCAGGCAAGCGGCGGGTGACAAGTTGACGCGGGCAGACAGATCGACATTGCTGATACGACCATCGTTCTGCAGTTCGGCCAGGATTTTCTTACTAATCTTGTCAAGCATGCACTATCTTCCGAAAAATTTTATTCGGTTAAATTTTCTCACCAATAACAAAATTTTGATAGCGGCCATTATTACCAGAATTAATCCATGCCGATGCCGCCTACAATCGAACAACTTCACTTTCCTGAACAATTAAACACGTCGTCGTGAATAATGCCCTCCGGAAATTAACAAAACCAATATCGAGACAACCGCCATGCCGCCGCTACCGCCGTCATCCCAGCCCGACACTACTTCTCCCGCCATGTTCAACCCCGCATTTACCGTATTCCACCAGGAAGTCATGACCGGCCCGACGCCGTTGCGCGCCGCCATCACCGCCGCATACCGGCGCGATGAAACCCTGGCTGTGCAATGGCTGCTGGCGCAGGTGCAGACCAGCGCCGGCTCGCATGCCGCCAGCCAGGCGCTGGCGCGCAAGCTGGTGCAGGCGGTGCGCGAGAAACGCACGCGCGCCTCCGGCGTCGACGCCTTGATGCATGAATTTTCGCTGTCGTCGGAAGAAGGCGTGGCGCTGATGTGCCTGGCCGAGGCGCTGTTGCGCATCCCGGATCACCAGACCGCCGACCGCCTGATCGCCGACAAGATCAGCAAGGGCGACTGGGGCAGCCACCTGGGCGAATCGCCGTCGCTGTTCGTCAACGCCGCCACCTGGGGTTTGCTGATCACCGGCAAGCTGGTCGCCACCAACAGCGAACGCGGACTGGGTTCGGCGCTCACCAAGCTGATCGGGCGCGGCGGTGAGCCGCTGATCCGCAAGGGCGTCGATGTCGCCATGCGCATGCTGGGCAACCAGTTCGTCACCGGCCAGACCATCGCCGAAGCGCTCAGCAACAGCCGCGACAATGAAAAGCGCGGCTATCGCTATTCCTACGACATGCTGGGCGAGGCGGCGTTAACCGAAGAAGATGCAGCCGCCTATTACCGTTCGTATGAAGACGCCATCCATGCCATCGGCAAGGCATCGAACGGCCGCGGCATCAAGCAAGGGCCGGGCATCTCGGTCAAGCTGTCGGCGCTGCACCCGCGTTATTCGCGCGCGCAACGCCAGCGCACCATGGAAGAATTGCTGCCGCGCCTGAAACAGCTGCTGCTGCTGGCCAAGCAATACGACATCGGCCTCAACATCGACGCCGAAGAAGCCGACCGCCTGGAACTGTCGCTGGACCTGATGGAAGCGCTGGCGTTCGACGCCGACCTGGCCGGCTTCGAGGGCATCGGTTTTGTGGTGCAGGGCTACCAGAAACGCTGTCCTTTCGTGATCGACTACCTGGTCGACCTGGCGCGCCGCAGCGGCCGCAAGTTCATGGTGCGGCTGGTCAAAGGCGCGTATTGGGATTCCGAAATCAAGCGCGCGCAAGTCGACGGCTTGCCGGGCTTCCCGGTCTATACGCGCAAGGTGTATACCGACGTTTCCTACCTGGCCTGCGCGCAGAAACTGCTGGCCTCCACCGATGTCATCTATCCGCAGTTCGCTACGCATAACGCGCATACGCTGGCGACCATCTATAGCTGGGCGCAAGAAAAAAACATCACCGACTATGAATTCCAGTGCCTGCACGGCATGGGCGAAACCCTGTACGACCAGGTGGTCGGCAAGGACATGCTTGACAAGCCTTGCCGGATCTATGCGCCGGTCGGTTCGCACCAGACGCTGCTGGCTTACCTGGTGCGGCGCCTGCTGGAAAACGGCGCCAATTCTTCGTTCGTGAACCAGATCGTCGACGAGAGCGTGACCATCGATTCGCTCGTCGCCGATCCGCTGCAAGCCGCGCAACAGCTCGGCGGCGAGCCGCATCCGCAGATTGCCCTGCCGCCGGCCATGTACGGCGCGGAGCGCAAGAATTCGGCTGGCCTTGACTTGAGCAACGAGGAAGTACTGCGCGAGATCGACAGCGCCTTCAGCGTATTCGGCAAGCAGCAGTGGCACGCCGCGCCGATGCTGGCCGAACCGCAAGCTTACAGCCAGGCCGCGCGTCCGGTATTGAATCCGGCCGACCAGCGCGACGTGGTGGGCAGTGTCGTCGAAGCCAGCGCGGCCGACGTCGACAAAGCCTTGCATGCCGCCAGCGTCTACGCCATGGACTGGCAGACCCTGCCGCCGGCGGAACGGGCCGACAAGCTGGAACGCGCAGCGGCCTTGTTTGAAGTCCATCAGCTGGAATTGATCGCACTGGCGATCCGCGAAGCAGGGAAGTCTTTGCCGAACGCCATCGCCGAAGTGCGCGAAGCGGTCGATTTCCTGCGCTACTACGCAGCGCAGGTGCGGCATGTCCAAAATGCCTTGGCGCTGGGGCCGGTGGTATGCATCAGCCCGTGGAATTTCCCGCTGGCGATTTTCATCGGCGAGGTCAGCGCTGCGCTGGCTGCCGGCAATGTGGTGCTGGCGAAGCCGGCGGAGCAGACGCCGCTGATCGCAGCGCGCGCGGTGCAATTGCTGCACGAGGCCGGCGTGCCGCAGGCAGCATTGCAATTCCTGCCAGGCCAGGGCGACACCGTCGGCGCCACGCTGACCGCCGATGCGCGCGTCAAGGGCGTGATCTTCACCGGTTCGACCGAGGTCGCGCAGATCATCAACCGCACCTTGGCCAAGCGTTCGCTGGCAGAGTCGGTGGACTTGCCGCTGATCGCTGAAACCGGCGGCCAGAATGCCTTGATCGTCGATTCCAGCGCGCTGCCGGAACAAGTGGTGCAAGACGTGCTGAACTCGGCCTTCGACAGCGCCGGCCAGCGCTGTTCCGCCTTGCGCGTGCTGTGCCTGCAAAACGATATCGCCGACCGCACCTTGCATATGCTGAAGGGCGCGATGCAGGAACTGCGGATCGGCAATCCGGACCGCCTGGCTACCGACATCGGCCCGGTGATCGACGCCGATGCGCAAGGGCAGCTGCTGGCGCATATCGAAAAGATGCGCGCCACGGCGAAAGATTTCTACCAGCTGCCGCTGCCGGCCGAGCAAAGCAACGGCACCTTCGTTGCGCCGACGCTGATCGAAATCGGTTCCATGTCGGAACTGAAACGCGAGGTATTCGGCCCGGTGCTGCACGTGCTGCGTTATGCGCGCAATGAGCTGCCGCAACTGATCGACGCCATCAACGGCAGCGGTTACGGCCTGACCCTGGGCATCCACTCGCGCATCGACGAAACCATCGATTTCATCGTCGCTCACGCTCATGTCGGCAATATCTATGTCAATCGCAATATCGTTGGCGCGGTGGTCGGCGTGCAGCCGTTTGGCGGCGAAGGAAAATCCGGCACCGGGCCGAAAGCGGGCGGACCTTTGTACCTGAAACGCCTGCAGCGCAATCCCGCGGTGTCGCTGGGGGCGCACACGATCCATGCGCCGAATCCGGAAGCAGCGAACGCCACTCCGGTGCTGCAAGCCTTGCTGAGCTGGGCCAGGACGCATGGCCATCAGCGCATCGCGGCGCTGGGCGAGGAATACATGCACGCCAGCTGGCTCGGCACTTCGCTGGTGCTGCCGGGTCCGACCGGCGAACGCAACAGCCTGTCGTTTGCGCCGCGCGGCGCGATCCTGTGCAGCGCGGATAACGTCGGCGCCATGCTGAACCAGCTGGCGGCGGTGTTCGCTACCGGCAACCTGCCGGTGGTCGAAGCCAGTGCGTCCGCCATGATTCCGGAAGGTTTACCGCGCGCGGTGCGCGCCGCGATCCGCGTGGTCGACCAGCTTGCCGGCAACGACCACGCCACGCGTTTGCAGCTGGCCCTGGTCGACGGCGCCGGCACAGCGCGCCTGCGTCCTTTGCTGACTGCGCTCGGAGAACAAGGCGGGGCACTGGTGCCTTTGCTGGAAACGTCGGAATACGCTTCGATTCCCCTGTGGCGCCTGCTGGCCGAACGTGCGGTTTGCGTCAACACCACGGCCGCCGGCGGCAACGCCAGCCTGATGACCTTGCAAGCTTAGGCACAGCAAACCCGGCAGCGTCCGCCGTAAATGAAAAGGCTGGCTGAACCCTGTGTTCAGCCAGCCTTTTTTATTGCGCCGTGACGCTTGCCGCGGCTCGCCCTAACGGCATTTTTGCGATGCACTCATTTATGTTCGTCATCCTTTTTTTGCGGATGGACATTGTTGGGATGAGGCTGCTCGTGATTTTGCTGAGGCGGATGCTGGGCCTGCGGTTGCGGCGGCTGTGGCCGTGGCTGCTGCATTTGCGGCTGAGGCTGCGGTCGCGGTTGCTGCACCTGTGGTTGTGGTGGCTGTGGCCGTGGCTGCTGTACCTCTGGCCGTGGCTGCTGTGCCTGCGGCTGAGGTTGCGGCCTTGGCTGCTGTATCTCTGGCCGTGGCTGCTGTGCTTGCGGCCGCCATTCCGGCCGGTTCGGTTCCTGATGTATCTGCTGGGCAGGGTGCTGGGCCTGTTCCGGCTGCCGGTTGGGCAGGTTTTGCGGTTGAGGCTGGGGTTGGAATTGCGGCTGCGGCGTCGGTTGCGGTCTTGCGGCTTCCGGCGCGCCAGGGCGATTGGCGTTGGGTCGCGGCACATTGCCGTTGAAAGGATTCTTGTGCAGGTTCACAGGACTTTCTGCTTCCAGGTTCCTCGGCTGGACCGGATGCCGGCTCTGCGCGTTTTGCTGTAGCTGGTTCGGCACCGGGTTCTGTCCCGGCTGGCCGGCAGCCGGATGTCCCGGTTCGCCGGCCTGCGGCTGGCCTGGAGCGGGCCGGATGAATCCCGGGCGCGCCAGTTGGTTAGCATTAGGCGCGCCGCCGTTGGCTTGCGGCGGGACCTTGCCGAAGTCGGGCCGGCTCATGTGGCTGAAATCCGGCTGGCCATGATTCGGGCGCGGATTGCCGGCAAATGGCGCGGCATTCTGGTTCGGACGCTGCTGTGGCTGCTGCTGCGCAGGATTCGCTTGCGCGGCCGGATTCGGCCGCTGCGCATTGAAGAAATTGGCCGCGCCGCCGCCCGGCTGGCCGGGGGGGCGCCCGCCGTTGGCCATGGCAGGATTGTTGTTGCCAGGGCCGCCAAAATTATTGCGCGTGTTGGTTACCGTGTTGTTATTGTTGTTGTTCACCGTACTGTTGTTGTAGGTGTTGTTGTAGTTGTTGGTCACGCGGTTGACGATGGTCGTGGAGCGCGACACATAGGTATTGTTGTTATACACAACCGCAGGCCGGTGCCAGCCGTGGTCGCGGTCGCCATCGCCGCGCCAGTTGCCGCCGCCGCCTTCGCCGCCCCAATGCACGCCCCAGGAATTCCAGCCCCAGTCGTGATGGCTGATCACCGCACCGACCGCAATGCCGAGGCCGAAGGTAATCACGCCGGCGGTCACTATCTCGCCAGGCGGGTAATAGAGAGCGGGAGGTTCGTAGGAATAACCGGGATAGACCGGCAGCGGCTGGCCATAGACCACGCCGGGATTGTAGGCCGGCACGTACACCACGTCAGGTTCGGCCGGTTCGATCACGATGGTTTCCGGCGGCGGCGGGATCATTTCCGGTCCCGCGTAGACCAGCGGCTCGCCGGGCGGCGGTGCATAGCCGCTGGGCGGCGCCGGCTGCACGCGCGGCCGTACGGCGATCCGCTGCTGCCTGGTGTCTTTCAGGTTGCCGCTGCTGGCGGCGCGCTGGCGCATTACCTGGATTGCGTTCATGACATCGGTCGGATCGTTGACGTATGCGTCGCCAAGGGCGGAAGTCCACGGAATGTTGCGCGCCATCTGGTCCAGCACGCTGGGAAACTGCGTCAAGCCTTTTACGCTGACGTCCCAGGGTTGCTGGTTGGCGGCATCCTGCAGCTGGGCGCCTTTCAGGTTCTTGTTTTGCGCCAGCCAGTTGTCGGCAGCGGTGATCTGGTCGGGATAGCTGGATGCCGCCAGTACTTGCGCCACCAGCTTGTCGGGAAACAGGGCGATCGGGCCGACCAGCTGGTACAGCTGCTCCGCGGTTGGCGGCACGTAGGCCGGAGCCGCCTGTGCTTGCGGCGCCTGAGGCGCGGCCGCGGCAGGCGCAGCGTCCGGCTTTTTGTCGCAGGCTGCCAGCGGCAGCACCGCTACGCAGACGCTCAGCATCAGCGATATCGAAGTATTTTTATTATTGCTCATTTTTTGCTCCAGACTACGAGGAATGGACGGTAGTGACACGCTAGCACGGCAACTTGGCTATGCAACATCGGGTTACAAACGCTTGCATGTCTCACACAAATGCAGGGAGTCAGTCTCTAGATAACGTCTCATCACCGGGTCTCGATGACATACACTCTCATCAGTTTATTATTGGTAGAGCGGCAAGCACGGCCATCCGGACACTTGTCAAATTGAACTTTTTCATCGCGACTCACCTCACAACCTTATGACTGCCTCTACATTTCCCTCGCTACGGCTCCCGGTTCGATGGCTGTTATGGTCGATTGCGGCGCTGATTGCCTTGATCGCCCTCTGCGTGGCGCTGCTGCTCACATTCGACTGGAACCGCGCCAAGCCGTGGCTGAACCAGCGGGTCAGCGAGGCCACCGGACGCAATTTCGCGATTCGCGGCGACCTGGTGCTTACCTGGCAAAAATCGCAGGCCGACCTCGATAGCTGGCGCCGCTGGGTGCCCTGGCCGCGCCTGAGCGCCAAGGACATCGTGCTGGACAATCCCGACTGGGCCAAGACCGGTCCGCACATGGCGGAGATCGGCCAGCTGACGTTTTCATTGAGTCCTTTGCCCTTGCTGGCGCAGCGCATCGTGATACCGTCGCTGGAGCTCGATACGCCAAGCATTGCGCTGGAGCGCAAGCCGGACGGCGACAACAACTGGACGTTCAAATCCAGCGGGCCGTCTGCCTGGCAGCTGGAACTGCAAAAGCTGGCCCTGGTGAAAGGCACGGTGAGGTTGCTGGACCCCATCAGCAAGCTCAATATCAAGGCTGACATCGACAGCTTGCCGGCAACCAGCGCCGAAGGTTACGGCATCGGCTGGAAGGTCGGCGGTACGTTCAACAAGGCTGCCGTCAGCGGCAGCGGCAAAGCCGGCGCTGTGCTGTCGCTGCAAAATTCCACCACGCCCTATCCGCTGCAGGCCAGCGTCAATGTCGGCAAGACCGCGATTGCCATCCAGGGCACGCTGACCAAGCCGAGCGACCTGGCGGCGCTGGACTTGCGCTTGAAATTGTCGGGCGCCAGCATGTCGAACCTGTATCCGCTGACCGGCATCGTGCTGCCGGCGACGCCGCCGTTCGCCACCGAAGGGCGGCTGATCGGCAAGCTCAACCGCGCCGGAGGCGACTGGACCTATGATAAATTCAGCGGCCGCGTCGGCTCCAGCGACCTGTCCGGCATGCTGGAATACATCGCCCAGAAACCACGGTCTTTGCTGAAAGGCTCGCTGCTGTCCAACCAGCTCAAGCTGCAGGACCTGGCGCCGCTGATCGGCGCTGACTCGAACGCCAGCAAGGCCAATCGCGGCGACGGCGTGGCGCAGCCGAGCAACAAGGTGCTGCCGGTGGAGCAGTTCGACACCGCGCGCTGGGGCAGCATCGATGCCGATGTCAAATTCACCGGCCGCAAGATTATCCGCGACAAGGACCTACCGATCCAAGACCTGGTCGCCGATGTCCATTTGAAAGACAGCGTGCTGTCGCTGACGCCGCTGAACTTCGGCGTGGCCGGCGGCAACCTGGTTTCCAACATCAAGCTCGACGGCAGCAACAAGCTGATCAAGGCGGAAATGAAAATCTCGGCGCGCCACCTGAAAATCAAACAGCTGTTCCCGACGCTGGCGTCAGCCCAGGCCAGCCTGGGTGAAATAAACGGCGACGCATCACTGTCCGCTGTCGGCAATTCGGTGGCCAGCTTGCTGGCCAGCTCGAACGGCGAACTGAAAACCCTGATCAACCAGGGCACCATCAGCAAGTTCTTGCTGGAGGCGGCTGGCTTGAACATCGGCAATGTGGTGATTTCCAAGCTGTTCGGCGACAAGCAGGTGAAGCTGAATTGCCTGGCCAGCGATTTTGCCGTGACCAACGGCGTGATGGACGCCCGCACCTTCGTGATGGATACCGACGACGCCATCGTCAATGTTGAAGGCCAGGTCAACCTGGCCCAGGAGTCGCTGGCGCTGACCATCAATCCGAAGACCAAGGGCTTGCGCATCTTCTCGCTCAGGTCGCCGCTGCACGTCACAGGCAGCTTCAAGAACCCGGACGTAGGTGTGGACAAGGGTGTGCTGGCCTTGAAGGCCGGCGGTGCGATTGCGCTCGGCGTGCTGGCTCCGGTGGCGGCAGTGCTGCCCTTGATCAATATCAGCCCGGACCAGCAGAGCGATTGCGCCGGCCTGCTGGCGCTGGCCAAGGAAAAGCCGGTGGCGCCGCCGCCCGGCAAGATGCTGCGTCCAAAGAAAACCCGCTAACCCTCATTTTCCTGCCGGATACGGCCGGACCGCCCGGTCCGGCTCGTAAATTTCAATCGATCACCGATCCTGGCGACCGCGTCCAGGCGATCCCATCTAGGCGACCCCGTCTAGGCGACCCCATCAAATACCGCGTCATCCGGCCCGACATATTGCGGCGAGCGCCAGCTGACGTCGCGCATCGAATGCTGTACCTGGTTTTCCACGCCTAGCAGGGTGGCGAAAATCGCCATCCTCACCGGAATGCCGTTGTCGGTCTGGCGAAAGATCGCCAGGCGCGGATCGTGGTTGAGATCCGTGCTCAGGTCGTTGGCGCCCGGCCTGCCATCGCGCGGCAAGGGATGCATGACGATGGCGCCGGCGCCGCAGGTGGCGTCGATCAGCGCCTGGTTGATCTGGAAATCGGGGGTGTAGCCTTCTATTGCCTCGTCGGCAAAGCGTTCTTTCTGGATCCGGGTTGCGTATACGATGTCAGCCCCCTTCAATCCCTGCGCCAGCGAGGCCGATTGCTCCACCGTGTGGCCGCCGCGGGCGATGCGTTCCAGGATATGGGCCGGCATCTCCAGCGCCGGCGGCGCCACCAGGGTGAACCTGAGGCCGCGATACAGGGCCAGCAGCTTGATCAGCGAATGCACGGTGCGGCCGTACCTCAGGTCGCCGACCATGACGATATGTGCGCCGTCGACCAGTTTCCCCAGGCGCGAGAATTCACGCTGTATGGTGTACAGGTCGAGGATCGCCTGGCTCGGGTGCTCGCCCGGCCCGTCGCCGCCGTTGATCACCGGGATATTCGTGGCGCGGGCGAATTCGTCGACCGCGCCCTGTTCCGGATGCCTGA
Source organism: Collimonas sp. GW821-FHT07E08 (assembly GCF_059418905.1). Lineage (NCBI taxonomy): Bacteria > Pseudomonadati > Pseudomonadota > Betaproteobacteria > Burkholderiales > Oxalobacteraceae > Collimonas > Collimonas sp. GW821-FHT07E08. The sequence continues at coordinate 187,922 of NZ_JBWKQR010000006.1, forward strand.
CTACCAGCGCATCGGCATAACCGCTGATGACGCGGCTGGTGTCATAGATCGACTCGCCCTTGGTCATCGAAGAGAAGGTAAAGCCGGTGGTGTCGCACACCGAACCTCCCAGCCGGCAAAAAGCCGCGCCAAAGCTGATACGCGTGCGCGTGCTGGCTTCAAAGAACAGATTGGCCAGCACCGCCCCCTCGAGGATGCGCGAGACCTTCTGGCGCCTTGCAATGGGCTGCATGATGTCTGTCACGCGGAACAGCTGCTCTAGAGAATCACGTGAGAACTGGTCGACCGACAGCAGCTGGGGCCTGCCGTTATAAGCAATCTGCTCTCGGAGCGGAGTATCGGCCTTATTGATATATACGCTCTGCGTTGAAGCAGATTTAAGCAATTCGGCAGCCAGGATTTCGCCGACAAATTTGCTGACAATGTCCGGCATGACCCTGAATTCACTGGATGTTTCCGGAAGCAGCCATGTATCCAGCGCACGCTTGCGAATGCCGATGCGGTCGGAAAAATTGTCCCGTGTCAGGTTCAGGCGACGCATGGCATCGCGCAGGAAAGTTTGTTGATCACTCATTCTCATCACCTTTATATACGCTAAGCGTACATTAAAGGTTTGGATTTATCCTGTCCAGGCTTTTTTCTTTCTTTCATGCTGCCCATTATTTAGGCAAGAGAAAAATTTTCTTGAAAACAGGTTCAGGAGGCTCAAAAACCCAGGCAAACAGCCCGATTTTCTGATTTTGTGGATAAGGCTGTGGATATCGTGTTTTTCAATTGTGGATATCTGAGATAGTTTTCCACAGCCATCTTTTTATCCAAGAACTATTCTTTTGCGATACACCGATTACTCAGGCTTTATCCAATCCATAAGTACTTGAATGAATAGTCAAATATGTAGTTATCCACAGAAAAGCAGTTAGTTAACTACTACTACTATTTATATATATAAATCTTTAAATACAAAACCGAAAAGCCTTTTCTTTTGAAGTTGCTTTTAAAAAAATATTTAATAAAAAGAAATAAAAACGGCATTTTTTCAAAAACCTTCTTTCCTCAATTCAAAAAATGCATCTATTTGAACGGTAGAAAAGAAGAGATCCAGAACGAGGGTTGTGGATAAGTCTTTGGATAACTAGTGGAATCCAATGTGAATAAACAAGGACAAGCGTTAGACCGCCATTTTTATCCAAGAAATGTTCTTTCCGGATACAAGGTTTACTCAGCATTTATCCAAACTGTAAGTGATTGAATGAATAGTCAAATCTATAGTTATCCACAGAAAAGCAGGTGGTTAACTACTACTACTATTTATATATATAAATCTTTAAATACAAAGCTGAAGAAGCCGGTTTTGCAAAAAGAACGCGTTTCCTTCTCTAAAAAATGCTTTTAAAGCATCAGTTCTTCCAGATTGACTGCAATATTGCAAAAATTGCAGCGATGACCGGTTCGTCCTTGCGTTTTTCCAGGGTGATAAACGAAAGTTCGGTAGATAAATTGACCGTATCGGAAATCACCAGGCCGTGGGCATGTGCTTCACGCAATGCAATTGACTCCCGCACCAGGGACAAGCCGACTCCGGATTTCACCAGGTCAAGCATCGAAGGTTCCTGGTCGACCAGGGCAACTTTGTTTGGCGTGACTTTGTATTGAGCAAAAGTTTTGCTGAGTAAACGATGATGGGCTGACTCGGGTGGCGTCCAGATCCAGGGCAGTTTGGCCAAAGCCGGCCAGTCTTTTCCGGAAACCCGGCTTTTCCAGCCGGATGGTGCAAGCACGCAGTAAGTAAATTGTGTCAGTGTGAGCCGGTGAAAGTTTTTGTTGGGCGTACCGAGGTAATAACCGACATCGAGATGGCCGGATTTGATTTGCTGTAGTACATCGCCAGACATGCTGTGCTGCAACTGTGTAGAAAGCTGGGGATAACTTTCCACCAGGCGCTGCAGGAAAGCGCCCAGCCGGATGAATTCAGGATCGAGAATCGTGCCGATCGCCAGTTTTCCGCTCAGTATTTCCGCGCTGTCCGAGTGCAGGCTTTCGGCCTGCTGGCGCATTTCGGCCATGGCGGCGATTGCGCGTTCGGCAAATGGCAGCAACTTGATGCCTTCGTCGGTCAAAGCCATGCCGCTGGGGATGCGCGTAAACAGTTGCAGGTTCAAGCTGGCCTGCAGCGACTTGATTTGCAGGCTGACCGCAGGTTGCGTGACGTGCAGGAGTTCGGCGGCACGTGTCAAGTTGCCCTCCCTGGCGACGGTGAGGAAGGCGCGAAGTTGGGTGATGTCCATGTGCTTAATCTTTAATCAGGATGGTTTTATTATTAGCATTGCTTATATTGGTATTGATCATAACTCATTGGATTGTTGGCAAAGCTAGCGATATTCTGGGAAAACGCTAACCGAACCCGGTTTTACCAAAAGGAATCCTTATGACTACCGAATTCAATTCGACGCCCAGCCCGACTCCGCTCATTCAACATTACATCAACGGCAAGCTGGCCGAATCCGCCAGCGGCCGTCTGCAAGACGTGTTCAACCCGGCCACCGGCGCGGTTTCGGCCAGGGTTGTGCTGGGCAGCGTGGAAGAAGTCAACGCCGCGGTTGCCGCCGCATCCGCAGCCGCGCCGGCATGGGCCGATACCGCACCGCTGAAGCGTGCGCGGGTGATGTTCAGGTTCAAGGAATTGATGGAGCAGCATCACGATGCGCTGGCGGCGGCGATTACGCGGGAACACGGCAAGGTGTTTTCCGATGCCAAGGGCGAAGTGACGCGCGGCCTGGAAATCGTCGAATTCGCTTGCGGCGTCCCGCATCTGCTGAAGACGCAATTTACCGACAATATCGGCGGCGGCATCGATAACTGGAACCTGCGCCAGCCGCTGGGCGTCACCGCCGGCGTCACGCCATTCAATTTTCCGGTAATGGTGCCGTTGTGGATGGCGCCGATGGCGATTGCGACCGGCAACACATTTATCCTCAAGCCTTCCGAGCGCGATCCGTCGCCGTCGCTGATGCTGGCCGACCTGTTCCGCCAGGCCGGCTTGCCGGATGGCGTATTCAATGTGGTGCAAGGCGACAAGCTGGCAGTGGATACCTTGTTGCAGCATCCCGATGTGAAGGCGGTATCGTTCGTCGGATCTACGCCTATCGCGGAATATATTTATCAAGAGGGCGCCAAGCGCAAAGGCGTCTATCCGCTCAGGGTGCAGGCGCTGGGCGGCGCCAAGAATCACCTGGTGGTAATGCCGGACGCTGACCTGGACCAGGCGGTGGATGCGTTGATGGGGGCTGCTTACGGCTCGGCCGGAGAACGCTGCATGGCGATATCGGTGGCGGTGGCAGTCGGCAATGTCGCCGACAAATTGATAGAAGCGCTGATTCCGCGCGTGAAAGCGCTGAAGATCAAGAACGGCATGGAAGCCGATGCGGAAATGGGGCCGGTGGTCAGCGCCGCGCACAAGGAAAAGATCGAAACTTATATCGAAGGCGGCGTTGCTGCCGGCGCCAGGCTGCTGGTCGACGGCCGCGGTCTGAAAGTAGCGGGACTGGAGCAGGGATTTTTCCTTGGCGGATCGTTGTTCGACCAGGTGACGCCGGAAATGAAAATCTACCAGGAAGAGATTTTCGGACCGGTTCTTTGCATCGTCCGGGTGCCTGATTTTGCTGCGGCCGTGAACCTGGTCAATGCCCACGAATTCGGCAACGGCGTAGCGCTGTTTACCTCGGACGGCAATACCGCGCGCGAGTTTTCGCGGCGCATCGAGGTCGGCATGGTCGGCATCAACGTACCGATTCCGGTGCCGATGGCGTGGCACTCCTTCGGCGGATGGAAGCGCTCGCTGTTTGGCGATACGCATGCATATGGAGAAGAAGGAGTGCGGTTTTATACGCGCTATAAATCGATCATGCAGCGCTGGCCGCAGACCATTTCAAAAGGCGCGGAGTTCACCATGCCGGTCGCTAAATAAATGGTGTAAATAATTATTTTAAAAATAGTATAAATAATATTCATGTTCTATACAGATCTCGTTCTGTGATGTTTCTTTTTTTTGATAAGCGCAGAATGGGATTTTGAAAATCGGGCGGCAAAGCAGGTTTGCACAAGACAAAAAAACAGAAAGAGACGCATGGAATCAGCAGGCAAGTACGACTACATCATCATCGGTGCGGGGACCGCCGGCTGCGTGCTGGCGAATCGTTTGACACAGGACGGTTCGGTTAAGGTATTGCTGATAGAAGCAGGGGCCAAGGACGATTACATCTGGATCCATATCCCTGTCGGTTACCTGTATTGCATCAACAATCCGCGTACCGACTGGATGTACCGGACCGAGCCTGACGCCGGCTTGAATGGACGCAGCCTGATTTATCCGCGCGGCAAGGTGCTGGGCGGAAGTTCATCGATCAACGGCATGATCTACATGCGCGGCCAGGCCCGGGATTACGACCGGTGGGCAGAACTCACCGGCGATCCTGCATGGCGCTGGGAGCAGGTGCTGCCGCTGTTCAGGAAGAGCGAAGACCACTATAACGGCGCCAGTGAATTCCACGGCGCCGGCGGCGAATGGCGGGTTGAGAAGCAGCGCTTGTCCTGGAAGATCCTGGATGCTTTCCGCGATGCTGCGGCCGAAACCGGCATCCCCAAGGTCGACGACTTTAACCGCGGCGACAATGAAGGATGCAGTTATTTTGACGTGAACCAGAAGCGCGGCATCCGCTGGAATGCAGCCAAGGCTTTTTTACGTTCTGCCAGCGGCCGCGGCAACCTGACAATCATGACCGGCTGCCAGGTAAAGCGCCTGGCGCTTGAGCGTGGCGAGCAGGGGCTGGTGTGCAAAGGCGTCGAGTTTTCCGGCGGCGGCAAGGAATGGTACGCCGAGGCCAGCCGCGAAACCCTGCTGAGCGCCGGCGCTGTCGGTTCTCCGCAAATCCTGCAGTTGTCCGGCATCGGTCCGGCGGCGCTGCTGCAGCAGCACCAGATCCCGGTCATGCAGGATACCCCGGGTGTCGGCGAGAATCTGCAAGACCATTTGCAGATCAGGATGGCGTTCAAGGTCAGCGGCGTCAACACCCTTAACGTCATGAGCAGCAGCTGGCTGGGCAAGGCCAGGATCGGCCTGGAATACCTGCTGATGCAGAGTGGCCCGATGTCGATGGCGCCGTCGCAGCTGGGGGCGTTCGCCAAGTCCGATCCGGGGCAGGCCACGGCCAACCTGGAATATCATGTGCAACCGCTGTCGCTGGAAAAATTCGGCGATCCGCTGCATGCTTTCCCGGCTTTTACCGCCAGCGTCTGCAACCTGCGGCCCAGCTCGCGCGGCCATGTGCGGATCGCTTCCGGCGCAGCCGGGGAGGCGCCCAAAATTACCCTGAATTACCTGGATACCGAGGAGGACCGCAAGGTTGCCGCAGCGTCGCTGCTGCTGACGCGCAGGATTGCCGCCGCCCCGGCGCTGCGGAAATATGCGCCGGAAGAATTCAAGCCTGGCCCGCAATACCGGACCGAGGAAGAACTGATCAGAGCCGCCGGCGAAATCGGCACCACCATCTTTCATCCCGTAGGGACCTGCAAGATGGGCCGTGGCGACGATCCGACGGCGGTGGTGGACAGCCGGCTGCGGGTGAAGGGCGTGGGCGGGCTGCGCGTGGTTGACGCTTCGGTGATGCCGGTCATTACTTCCGGCAATACCAATTCGCCGACCCTGATGATTGCGGAAATGGCGGCAAAATTCATCAAAGAGGGCGTCGGCAAATGAAAATAAGGGCTTGGTCCTGGGCGCCGTTCAGGATATTTTGTAAGACATGGCTAATTTATCCAAAGTTTTTGTATAGTATTTCTACGTATTGCCCCGGCAGAGCGGCAACGGTTAGTATCCGTAAAAAAATATAAGGCTGATAAGGCGCTTGCAATACCATCTGTGAGCGGTTCCGATAAGGCAACATGAATAGGAGACCGGATGACTGACATCATCTTGGAGACAAAAAACCTGACCAAGGAGTTCAGGGGGTTCACGGCCGTCAATGGCGTTAACCTGCAGGTCGAGCGCGGCCATATCCACGCGTTGATCGGTCCCAACGGGGCAGGGAAGACAACCTGCTTCAATCTGCTGACCAAATTCCTGGTGCCGACTTCCGGCCAGATCCTGTTCAACGGCCGTGATATCACGACCGATGCGCCGGCCCAGATCGCGCGCCAAGGCATTATCCGTTCCTTCCAGATTTCCGCCGTGTTTCCGCATTTGAGCGTGATGGAGAATGTGCGCATAGGCTTGCAGCGTACACTGGGCACTTCCTACCATTTCTGGAAAAGCGGCAAATCGCTGGCGCAGCTGAACCAGCGCGCTATGGAACTGCTGGCGGAAGTCGACCTCACCGAGTTCGCCGATACCCTGACCGTCGACCTGCCTTACGGCCGCAAGCGGGCGCTGGAGATTGCGACTACCCTGGGCATGGAGCCGGAACTGATGCTGCTGGATGAACCGACCCAGGGCATGGGGCATGAAGACGTCGACCGTGTCACGGCGCTGATCAAGAAAGTTTCCGCTGGCCGCACCATCCTGATGGTGGAGCACAACATGAACGTGGTGTCAGGCATCTGCGACAAGATCAGCGTCCTGCAGCGCGGCGCCATGCTGGCCGAAGGCCGCTATGAAGAAGTATCCAAGAACCCGCTGGTGATGGAAGCCTACATGGGCACCAGCACCGAGGCACTGGCAGGAGCGCATTGATGTCCGCTGTCCAATCTCCAAGCGTCAGCGCCGTAGCCCAAGGCACGGCTGCGCTGGCCATCGAAAACCTGCAAGCCTGGTATGGCGAATCGCATATCCTGCACAACGTCAACCTCAGCGTGAACAAGGGCGAAGTGGTGACGCTGCTGGGCCGCAACGGCGCCGGCCGCACTACCACCATGCGTGCGATCATGGGCTTGACCGGCGCCCGCAAAGGCTCGATCAAGATCGGCGGCGTCGAGACGATCGCGCTGCCGACCTACAAGATTGCGCATCACGGCGTCGGCTATTGTCCCGAAGAACGCGGCATTTTTTCTTCCTTGTCGACCGAGGAAAACCTGCTGTTGCCGCCGTCGCTGTCGACTACGGAAAAGGGCATGTCCGTCGAGGAAATCTATGACATGTTTCCCAACCTGAAAGAACGCAGGAACAGCCAGGGCACGCGCCTGTCGGGCGGCGAGCAGCAGATGCTGGCGGTTGCGCGCATCTTGCGCACCGGCGCGCGGCTGCTGTTGCTGGACGAGATATCCGAAGGCCTGGCGCCGGTGATCGTGCAGACGCTGGCGCGCATGATCACCACCTTGAAAGCCAAAGGATACACGATCGTGATGGTGGAGCAGAACTTCCGTTTTGCGGCGCCCCTGGCGGACCGTTTTTACGTGATGGAGCACGGGCAGATCGTGGAGTCGTTTGCGTCGTCGCAGCTGGAACAGAAAATGCCGGTGTTGAATGCTTTGTTGGGTGTGTAGGTCTGGACGGGGAGTTCCGCTTGCTGCGGATGCAGCCGCGGGATAACGGGTGGTTTAAAAAATGGAGAAGACAATGAATATCAAGTTAAAGATTTTGGCAGCCGCAGTGAGCAGTACTGTCGCCCTCGGCTTTGCCGCGCCGGCTTCGGCGCAGATTTCCGGCGACGTCATCAAGATCGGCTTCATCACGGACATGTCGAGCGTTTACTCCGATATCGACGGCCCCGGCGGCGCGGAAGCAATCAAGATGGCGATCGCCGACATGGGCGGCGCCATCAACGGCAAGAAAATCGAGCTGGTGGTGGCGGATCACCAGAACAAGGCCGACATCGCATCGAGCAAGGCGCGCGAGTGGTTTGACCAGCAAGGCCTGGACGTGCTGATCGGCGGCACCAACTCCGGCACCGCGCTGGCGATGGCGAAGATTGCAGCGGAAAAGAAGAAACCGTTCTTTGAAATCGGCGCCGGCAGCACCCGCCTGACCAACGAAGAATGCACGCCTTATACCGTGCACTATGCTTACGATACCTACGCCCTGGCGCATGGCACCGGTTCGGCGGTAGTGAAGCAGGGCGGCAAGAGCTGGTATTTCCTGACTGCCGATTATGCCTTCGGCGCGTCGCTGGAAAAAGATACGACCGCGGTAGTGAAAGCGTCTGGCGGTACCGTGCTGGGCGCGGTCAAGCATCCATTGAACGCCTCTGATTTTTCTTCCTTCATGCTGCAGGCGCAGTCGTCCAAGGCGCAGATCATCGGCCTGGCGAATGCCGGCGGCGACCTGATCAACTCGGTCAAGGCCGCCAATGAATTCGGCGTCACCAAGAATGCCAAGCTGGCCGGCCTGCTGGTGTTCATCAACGACATCCATTCGCTGACCCTGAAGCAGACCCAGGGCATGTACCTGACCGACAGCTGGTACTGGGACCAGAACGACGAATCGCGCAAATGGGCGAAGCGTTATTTCGAGAAGATGAAAAAGGAACCGTCCAGCCTGCAGGCCGCGGATTACTCGTCGGCGATGCAATACCTGGCTGCAGTCAAGGCCACCGGCACGGACGATGGCGACAAGGTGATGGAGCAGCTGCGCAAGGCCAAGTTCAACGACATGTACGCCAAGAACGCTTATCTGCGCGCGGATGGCCGGGTAGTGCACGACATGACGCTGTACCAGGTCAAGACACCGGCTGAATCGAAATATCCTTGGGACTACCTGACCAAGATCCAGACCATCCCGGGCGAACAGGCTTTCACGACCAAGGCCGAGAGCAAGTGCGCCTTGTGGAAGTAACCAGGCTGCCGCGCCTCTGCTGAGGATGCGGCCCGATGCTGACGATATGCCTGGCGCGCCGCGCAGTGCAAGGATTTGTTCCTGCGCTGCGTGGCGCGCTGTTCGATAGTCCTTCACTCGCACGAGTGACCTTTTGATGACATTGCCATGGAAATATTCGGCATTCCCTTTCAAGCCTTGATGAGCCAGCTGCTGCTGGGGCTCGTCAACGGCTCGTTCTACGCCATGCTGTCGCTCGGCCTGGCAGTGATCTTCGGCTTGCTCAACGTGATTAATTTCGCCCACGGTGCGCTGTACATGATGGGCGCTTTCCTGGCCTGGATCGGGCTGACCTATTTCAACCTGAACTACTGGGTGATGCTGGCCCTGGCGCCGCTGCTGGTGGGACTGTTCGGCGTCATCATCGAGAAGACCATGCTGCGCTGGCTGTACAAGCTGGACCACTTGTACGGCTTGCTGCTGACCTTCGGCATCACCCTGATGGTGGAAGGCATCTTCCGTTCGTTCTATGGCGTCTCCGGCCAGCCGTTCTCGGTGCCGGAACTGCTGAGCGGCGCCACCGACCTCGGCTTCATGGTGCTGCCGAACTATCGCGCCTGGGTGGTGCTGGCTTCGCTGACGGTGTGTTTTGCGACCTGGTTCGTGATCGAGAAGACCAAGCTGGGCGCTTACTTGCGCGCTGGCACCGAGAATCCGAAGCTGGTCGAAGCATTCGGCGTCAACGTGCCGCTGATGGTGACCTTGACCTACGGCTTCGGCGTCGCTTTGGCGGCCTTTGCCGGGGTGCTGGCGGCGCCGGTGATCCAGGTCTCGCCACTGATGGGTTCGAACCTGATTATCGTCGTATTCGCGGTTGTGGTGATCGGCGGCATGGGTTCCATCATGGGATCCATCATTACCGGCCTGGCGCTGGGCGTGATCGAAGGATTGACCCGCGTGTTTTATCCGGAAGCGTCGGCCACGGTGGTGTTCATCGTGATGGCGATTGTGCTGATGATCCGGCCGGCAGGCCTGTTCGGCAAAGAGAAATGAGCGGAGCGGTTATGAACATGAACAAGAAAATAGGCTATGGCTTGCTGTTGGCTGCGGCACTGGCGGCGCCGTTCGGCATCTATCCGGTGTTCCTGATGAAGATCATCTGCTTCGCGCTGTTTGCCTGCGCGTTCAACCTGCTGATCGGCTTTACCGGATTGTTGTCGTTTGGACATGCCGCTTTCTTCGGCGGCGCCGGCTATATCGCGGGTTATGTCTTGACCAAGCTCGGCTTGCCGACTGAAGTGGGCTTGCTGGCAGGGACTGCGGCGGGCGCCCTGATCGGCCTGGTAATGGGCAGCCTGGCGATCCGCCGCCAGGGTATTTACTTCACGATGATCACCTTGGCGCTGGCGCAAATGCTGTATTTCGTTTGCCTGCAGATGCCGTTCACCGGCGGCGAGGATGGCTTGCAGGGTGTGCCGCGCGGGCATTTGTTCGGCTTTATCGATCTCGGCAACGACCTGACTTTGTACTATGTGGTGCTGGCGATTGCAGTGGCTGGCTTCGCACTGATCATGCGCACCGTGAACTCGCCGTTTGGCCAGGTGCTGAAAGCGATCAAGGAAAACGAGCCGCGCGCCATTTCACTCGGCTACGACGTCAGCCGCTACAAGCTGCTGGCCTTTGTCTTGTCGGCCGCGCTGTCAGGCCTGGCCGGTTCTACCAAGACCCTGGTGCTGGGTTTTGAAACGCTGACCGACGTGCACTGGACCATGTCGGGGCTGGTGGTGCTGATGACCTTGGTGGGTGGCTTGGGCACGATCATTGGACCGATCGTCGGTGCGCTGATCATCATCGTGCTGGAAAACAAGCTGGGCGATATCGGCAACTGGCTGGCCTCGGTGACGCATATCGAATGGTTCAATGGACTGGGCGAGTCGGTCACTATCGTCACCGGCTTCATCTTCATTGTCTGTGTGCTGGCGTTCCGGCGCGGGATTGTCGGTGAAATCTCGGCCTTGCTCAAGCGCTCCGGCGCCAGATGACGTAGTCCCGGCCGTATCTCTAAAAGCCCGTACCCAGCTTGGCTGGTACGGGTTTTTTGTTTGGGGACAAGAATATCCGCGTTGCCTAAATAATAGGCAGCTTCTCCGGTGTTAATTAAGTTGCTTGCTTGAACTTTCCCATCCAATTCAGCTAATCGAAATACTTGGATGGCTATGACTAAATAACATAGCTGCCTGGCATGCTCGCTCAGGCGCAGGCACGTAAAATTGCGTGTCTTTAATATTGCCTGGTTCATCATGCCTGAGTTATTTCCCGACTTCCTTATCCTTGCCCTTGCCAGTTTTGTCGCCGGCCTGATCGACGCCGTGGTTGGAGGAGGGGGCTTGATCCAGATACCGGCCTTGTTCTCGATGCTGCCCAATGCCGCGCCGGCTACCGTTTTCGGCACCAACAAGCTGGCCGGGATATTTGGCACCGGCGCCGCTGCGGTCAATTTCGCCAAACGTGTCAAGCTGGCATGGAGTGCGGCATTGCCCGCAGCAGGAGCGGCATTCCTGTTTGCCTTCCTTGGCGCATATACCGTAACCCATATACCGACTGAGGCGATTCGCAAATCGCTGCCGTTCATTTTGCTGGCGGTCGCAATATACACAGTGAAGAAGAAAGATTTCGGCAGTATCCATGCTCCTCTGCATACCGGTTCGAAGGAGAAGCTGTTTGCGGTGTTGATCGGTGGTGGGATCGGGTTTTACGACGGTGTTTTTGGCCCTGGTACAGGTAGCTTCCTGATTTTCCTGTTTGTGCGGTTTTTCGGCTTCGATTTCCTGGCTGCTTCCGCCGTATCCAAGGTTATCAATGTGGCGACCAACCTGGCTGCCTTGCTGTGGTTTGGATATAGCGGGCATATCATCTGGCAGCTTGGATTGATAATGGCTATCTGTAATGTTGGCGGTTCCCTGGTCGGTACCAAGTTGGCGATCAAGCATGGGAGCGGTTTTGTACGGAAGCTGTTTTTGCTGGTGGTGTCGGTATTGATCTTGAAAACGGGTTACGACGCCTTCCTTAAGTAATTCCACAGACTTTACCGCTAACGGCGATTGTTTCACGTGAAACAATCGCCGTTGTTGTTTTGGGGCGCGATAACTCCGGTTTGTTCAATGTTTCACGTGAAACAATCACGACACTGCGCGCGGGAGGGTGTAAGCGATAGCTGCATGCTTTATAATCACGCCTCAGCCCACTGTTTTTCATCGTCTCCAAGAGGCGCACTATGCTTTTTCCTACACATTTTGATGTAATCGTCGTCGGCGGCGGTCATGCCGGCACCGAAGCCGCGCTGGCGTCTGCCCGCATGGGCCAGAAGACTCTATTGTTGACACACAATATCGAGACCTTGGGCCAGATGTCGTGCAACCCTTCAATTGGCGGGATAGGCAAGGGCCACCTGGTAAAAGAGGTTGATGCGATGGGCGGTGCAATGGCTATCGCTACCGATGAAGCGGGCATCCAGTTTCGTATCCTGAATTCCTCGAAGGGGCCGGCAGTACGGGCAACCCGCGCGCAAGCTGACCGCATCCTGTACAAGCAAGCTATCCGTTCGCGCCTGGAAAACCAGGAAAATCTCTGGCTGTTCCAGCAAGCGGTGGATGATCTGCTGGTAGAGGGCGATCGGGTGGTCGGCGCCGTTACGCAAGTCGGTATCCAGTTCCGTAGCAGGGCAGTGGTGCTGACCGCCGGTACTTTCCTGGACGGGAAGATCCATGTCGGCCTCAACAACTACTCCGCCGGCCGCGCCGGCGATCCGCCTGCAATCTCCCTGTCGGCGCGCCTGAAAGAATTGAAACTGCCGCAAGGCCGCCTGAAGACTGGCACGCCGCCGCGCATCGACGGCCGCACCATCGATTTTTCCGTGATGCAGGAACAGCCGGGCGATCTCGATCCGGTGCCGGTATTCTCGGTAATGGGCAATACCGCCATGCATCCGGCCCAACTGCCGTGCTGGATTACCCATACCAACCAGCAAACGCACGACATCATCCGCGCCGGCCTCGACCGCAGCCCGATGTACACCGGCGTGATCGAAGGAGTGGGGCCGCGCTACTGCCCATCGATAGAGGACAAGATCCATCGTTTTGCCGGCAAGGATTCGCACCAGATATTCCTGGAGCCGGAAGGGCTGACTACCAACGAGTTCTATCCCAATGGTATTTCGACAAGCCTGCCGTTCGATGTGCAGCTGGCCTTGGTGCATTCGATGCGCGGGCTGGAAAATGCCCACATCCTGCGTCCCGGCTATGCGATCGAATACGATTATTTCGATCCGCGCGCCTTGAAGGCTTCGCTGGAAACCAAGTCGATCCAGGGCTTGTACTTTGCTGGCCAGATCAATGGCACTACCGGTTATGAAGAGGCAGCCGCCCAAGGCATGCTGGCCGGCTTGAACGCTGCGCTGCAGACGCAGGAGCGCGATGCCTGGACACCGCGCCGCGACGAAGCTTACCTTGGCGTGCTGGTGGACGACCTGATTACCCAAGGCGTGCAGGAGCCTTATCGCATGTTCACCAGCCGTGCCGAATACCGCCTCAGCCTGCGCGAAGATAACGCCGACTTGCGCCTGACGGAAATCGGCCGCCAGCTGGGTTGCGTCGGCGATGCCCAATGGGCGCAATTCGAGAAAAAGCGCGAAGCGGTGGCGGTCGAGATGGAGCGCCTGCGCTCAACCTGGGTCAACCCGCGCATTGTGGCCGAAGCCGAGGCAGAACGCTTGCTAGGCAAGGCCATCGAACGCGAATATTCCCTGGTCGACCTGCTGCGCCGTCCAAATGTTTCTTACGATCAATTGATGACGCTCAAGGGGCTCGATGGCCAGGACCTGGGCGGTCCGGGCGTGCAGGACGACACGGTCAAGGAACAGGTCGAGATCCAGGTCAAGTACGCTGGTTACATCGACCGCCAGGCGAAGGAAGTCGAGCGCCATGAGCACAATGAAAACCTGAAGCTGCCCGCCGACCTGGACTACATGGATGTGCAGGCGCTGTCTATCGAGGTGCGCCAGAAGCTGAACCTGCACCGGCCGGAAACCTTCGGCCAGGCTTCGCGCATTTCCGGCGTTACGCCGGCTGCCTTGTCGCTGTTGCTGGTGCACCTGAAAAAGGGCGGCATGAAGCGGCTGAATGCAGACGATCAGGCTGCCTGATTGCTTAGTTATCAACTACCTAATCAACTACCATCAAGGTAATTGCCGGGATAATCGAGGAGTGGCAACATGAGTTCAACGCAGACCGCGCCGGCGGCAAAACAAGCGCTGGAAGCGAGCCTGCGGCAAGGTGTGTCAGCATTGGGAATCACGCTGGACCAGGAGCAGCAGCAGCAACTGCTGGCTTACCTGGACCTGCTGGCAAAGTGGAACAAGGTTTATAACCTGACTTCGATCCGCGAACCGGCGCAGATGATGACCCACCATTTGCTGGATTCGCTGGCGGCAGTGCCGGCTTTTACCGAGGCAAAGAATGTGCTCGACGTAGGTGCCGGCGGCGGCCTGCCAGGGATGATCCTGGCGATCTGGGCCGGCAAGGCCAGGCCGCAGATGCGGGTGTCGATGATCGACACGGTGCACAAGAAAACAGCATTCCTGACCCAGGTAAAAGCCGAGCTGGGCCTGGGCAACGTAAGTGTTTACACCGCCCGGGTAGAGCAGTTGCAGGTAGCGCAGAAATTTGACGTGATCACTTCGCGGGCATTTGCGGAATTGGCCGATTTTATCAACTGGTCGGCGCATTTGCTGACCGATGACGGCCAGTTCATCGCGCTCAAAGGCGTGCGGCCGGATCAGGAGATCGCGCGCTTGCCGGCCGGCTGGGAAGTCACCGAAACCAGGTCCCTGGCGGTGCCGGGGCTGGATGCGGAACGCCACCTGATTTTTATCAAACGCAAGTAACAGCAGGAGCAAATCCATCATGACCGCTTTTTTCCACGCCCTTGGCATTACCGATGTCTGGCAACTGATCGTTGCAACCATGGTGTTCCTGGCGCTGCCGGGCGCCGGTACGTTTTGCATCCTGACCAGCGCCGGCAGGGAAGGCGTGCGCGGCGGTTACGCCTCGCTGTTCGGCATCATGCTGGGCGATGCGGTGCTGATGTTCCTGGCGGCGATAGGCGTCGCTGCGCTGCTGGCCGCCAATCCGCTGGTGTTCAAGGGTGTGCAGTACCTGGGTGCGGCCTACCTGGCTTACCTCGGCTGCAAACTGCTGTTCGCCAGGAAGAGCGAGGGGGCCAGCGCCGCCGTGGGTTTCGCCGGCGTCAGCAATTTCACCCGCGGTTTCCTGGTGACGCTGATCAATCCCAAGGCGATCGTGTTCTACATGGCGTTCTTCCCTTTGTTCATTGATCCGGCGACGCAGCGCGGCAGCCTGACCTTCCTCACCATGGCTGCAATCATCTCCAGTTGCGCGCTGTTTTACGGTAGTCTGCTGGTACTGCTCGGGAATACCGCGGCCAAGCGCCTGGGACACAATCGCCGTATCGCCGCATTCGCTTCCAAGGCCGCAGGCATTTTCCTGATCGGCTTTGGCATCAAATTAACGACTAACTAATCACGACCTTTACACCAATACATGGCAAAAATATTTTGTGTCGCCAATCAAAAGGGCGGGGTCGGCAAAACCACTACCGCCGTGAACCTGGCCGCCGGCCTTGCGCAACTGAACCAGCGCGTGCTGCTGGCGGACCTCGATCCGCAAGGCAATGCCACCATGGGAGCGGGGATCAACAAGGGCACATTGTCTGCCACGATTTATGAAGTATTGCTGGGCATCTCCGATATCAAGTCGGTGCGCAAGACCTCCGAGACCGGCGGTTTCGATGTGCTGCCGGCGAATCGCGAACTGGCCGGCGCCGAAGTGGAAATGGTCGAGCTGGAGAATCGCGAAAAGCGTTTGAAAGATGCGTTCATCGCCGTTGCCGACGAATACGATTTCATCCTGATCGATTGCCCGCCGGCGCTGTCGATGCTGACCCTGAACGGCTTGTGCGCGGCGCATGGCGTGATCATACCGATGCAGTGCGAATATTATGCGCTGGAAGGCTTGTCTGACCTGGTCAACACCATCAAGAAGGTGCACGCTAACCTGAACCCGGACTTGAAGATCATCGGCCTGCTGCGGGTGATGTTCGATCCGCGCATGACTCTGTCGCAGCAGGTGTCGGTCGAACTGGAAAAGCATTTCGGCGACAAGGTGTTCAAGACCGTGATCCCGCGCAACGTGCGGCTGGCCGAAGCGCCTTCCTACGGCATGCCGGGCGTCAGTTTTGACGCTGCTTCCAAGGGCGCGCAGGCTTATATCGCTTTTGGCGCAGAGATGGTGGAGCGCATCAAGACCATGTAATGCACAGCTTATGTACAGCCTTATACAGCTTTAATCACAGGCTTATCCATAGGTTTATTCACAGGGTTATCCACAGCTTGTCACAACGTTATCAGTAAATCAGCAATCTACGGTAGGAATAAGATGGTCACCAAGAAATCAAAAGGACTGGGCCGCGGCCTTGAAGCGCTGCTGGGCGGATCGACCGATATCGCCGAGGCGGTGCCGACCATCGCCGGCGCGCCGTCGGTGTTGGCCGTGACGCTCATGCAGGCCGGCAAATACCAGCCGCGTACCCGCATGGACGAAGGCGCGCTGGCCGAGCTGGCGGCGTCGATCAAGGAGCAGGGCTTGCTGCAGCCCATCCTGGTGCGGCCGATCGCGTTGCACAACGGCGCCCAGCACTATGAAATCATTGCCGGCGAGCGGCGTTTCCGGGCGGCCCAGCTGGCCGGCCTGATCGAAGTGCCGGTGCTGGTCAAGGATGTCGACGACCAGACCACGGCGGCGATGGCGCTGATCGAAAACATGCAGCGCGAGGACCTGAATCCGCTGGAAGAAGCGCAGGGCATCCATCGCCTGATCACCGATTTCAGTTTCACCCATGAGCAGGCGGCGGTATCGGTAGGGCGCTCGCGCAGCGCGGTCTCGAACCTGCTGCGCCTGCTGAACTTGGCCAAGCCGGTGCAGACCATGCTGATGGCGGGCGATATCGACATGGGGCATGCGCGGGCGCTGCTGGCGGTCGATGCCGCAACCCAGATCACGCTGGCTAACCAGGTGGTCGCCAAGCGGATGTCGGTGCGCGATACCGAAAAACTGGTGGTGCGCGCCACTACCGAAGCCGACGGCGCCAGCCGGCCGGCCAAGAACAAGGAAAAGTCGCGCGATATCGCGCGCCTGGAAGAAGAATTGTCGGATTTGCTGGCAACCCAGGTGACGATCAAGACCGCCGCCAAGAATCGCGGCCAGCTGATCATCGATTTTTCCGACCTCGACACGCTGGACGGTTTGATCGCGCGGCTCAAAGGCGCTGAATAGAAAAATCGGGACACTTCACATTATTGGTGCACGGATCACAATCAGGATGATTGTTGATACGGTTGCACGGCCCGTAAAACGGGCTTCCGCAGGCAAGCGGATCTGTTGCATAAGCTTATGATTCGGCAGCAAAAGTTTGACGAAAGCCGCGCCCAGCCTTTATAATCCTCGGGCTTCTAAATCAGCCGTGGACTTGCCTTAGTTACGTGTTTAACTGCGCGCATTACTGCGATGTATCAGCCGCATTCGTCAACTGCGTTGCAAGAGCGGCTTCGCACAATATTGGGTCAGTATGCTGCGCATCGTGCTTATGCAATTTGTTACTACGGTCGTGCTGGCAAGTGTGGCAGGTTTACTGGCCGGCGTATCCGGATTCTGTTCCGCGCTTTTAGGTGGTGTGTGCTGCGCGGTTCCCAACGGACTGTTCGCTCTCCGTCTTTACATCAGCGCGCGCAAACCAGGTGGCGCCAACCCGATGTCTTTTTTCATCGGAGAGTTTGTCAAAATTGCTACAACGATTGCGCTGATTGGCGCGGTCGTATGGTTGTACCACGATTTGAATTGGCCGGCATTCATCGTCAGCTTCATCGTGGTACTCAAAAGTTACATAATCTTACTTTTTAGACATCGATCATGACTGTAGCTTCAAGCGACGCACTAACCCCCTCAGAGTATATTGTCCATCACCTTGGACATTTTTCAACTGGCCATCAATCCAAGATAGTCGATTTTTCGATCATCAATATCGACACGATCTTCTGGTCGGTGTTCGCCGGCGTGGTCGGCTGCCTGTTGATGTACCTTGCCGCGCGTAAAGCGACTGCAGGCGTACCGGGCCGCTTCCAGGCTTTCGTCGAAATGGTGGTCGAGATGGTCGACGACCAGGCCAAGGGCATCGTCCACGGCGACCGCAGCTTCATCGCGCCGTTGGCGCTGACCGTGTTCATCTGGGTCGCCCTGATGAATTCGCTCGACTTCCTGCCGGTCGACCTGTTCTCCAGCTTCTTCAAGCTGGTCGGCCTGGACGGCCTGATTTCCCACCACCGCGTAGTGCCGACCGCCGACCTCAACGGCACCATGGGCATCGCCCTCGGCGTGCTGGTGCTGATGCTGTACTACAGTTTCAAGATCAAGGGTTTAGGCGGTTTCCTGCATGAACTGGTAGCGGCTCCTTTCGGCATCTGGTTGGCTCCGGCCAACCTGCTGCTGAACCTGATCGAATTTGCTGCAAAGACTGTGTCGCTGGCGATGCGGCTGTTCGGCAACATGTATGCCGGCGAACTGTTGTTCCTGCTGATCGCGCTGCTCGGTTCGACCGCCACCGCGTTTGGTTTTGTCGGACATGTCGTGGCCGGCTCGATCTGGGCGATCTTCCACATCCTGATCGTGTTGCTGCAAGCGTTCATTTTCATGATGCTGACGCTGGTGTACATCGGCCAGGCGCATGAGGCGCACTGACCTGCGCCGGATTTGAATCAGTAGTTGTTCTTGTTTTGATTTTGTTTTTTTGTATTAATTTTTGTATTCACTTAACTTTGAAGGAATTGTCATGACTGATCTGTCTTTTGTTGCTTTGGCTTGTGGTTTGATCATCGGTTTGGGCGCTATCGGTGCTTGTATCGGTATCGCAATCATGGGCGGTAAGTACCTCGAAGCATCGGCACGTCAACCAGAACTGATGAACACTCTGCAAACCAAGATGTTCCTGCTGGCTGGTCTGATCGACGCTGCGTTCCTGATCGGTGTTGGTATCGCCATGTTGTTCGCATTCGCAAATCCGTTCATCGCTAAGTAATTTAATCAAGCGTAACCGAATCTGCTGAGTCACTTCAGCACACGTTATTCTGAGAAGGAAATTACCGTGAACTTAAACGCAACATTGTTTGCTCAGTTCGTGGTCTTCTTTGTCCTGGCGCTGTTCACGATGAAATTCGTGTGGCCGCCACTGACCAAGGCGCTCGATGAGCGCGCCAAGAAGATTGCGGACGGCCTGGCAGCCGCTGATCGCGGCAAGGCAGATCTGGCAGCCGCTGAAAAGCGCGCTTCGGCAGAACTGGCGACCGCGCGCGACGAAGGTCAAAAGCGCATTGGCGAAGCTGAAAAGCGCGGCCAGCTGATCGTCGACGAAGCCAAGAAAACGGCTTCGGAAGAAGCTGCCCGCATCATCGCTAACGCTAAAGCCGAAGCGGAACAGCAAATGACCAAGGCACGCGAAGTTCTGCGCGGCGAAGTTGCGACCCTCGCGGTCAAAGGCGCCGAACAGATCCTCAAGCGCGAAGTCGACAGCGCGGCGCATGCCGACTTGCTGAACCAACTGAAAACAGAGCTGTAATCATGGCTGAACTTGCAACGATTGCTCGTCCTTATGCAGAAGCGCTGTTCCGTGTAGCCAAGTCGCAAGACCTGGCTGCGTGGGCGAATCTGGTTGCCGAAATGGGCCAGGTAGCGGCCCATTCCGATGTGAAGGCGCTGGCGCACAATCCGGCCGTCTCGCATCAGCAAATCGCGGATACGTTCCTGGCGCTGCTGAAATCGCCGCAGGCGGCCAACGCCGAAGCCAAGAACTTCGTCGCGACGCTGGTTGACAACGGCCGCCTGGCCGCTTTGCCGGAAATCGCCGAGCAATTTCAAGTGCTGAAGAATGCACAAGAAGGCGCCGCCGATGCCGAGATCACCAGTGCTTTTGAAATGACCGAAGCGCAAGTGAAGGATCTGATCGCGACGCTGGAAAAGAAATTCGGCCGCAAGCTGAACCCATCTGTCACTGTGGATAACTCGCTGATCGGCGGCGTACGCGTAGTAGTCGGCGACGAAGTGTTCGACACCTCGGTACGCGCCAAGCTGCAGGAACTGCACGCTGCCTTGGCTGCCTGAGACCCCTGCGTATTTGCGTAACTGAGCAACGAGAAAAATTTTAGGAGTTAACATGCAACTCAACGCGTCTGAAATCAGCGAACTGATCAAGAGCCGGATTCAAGGCCTTGGCGATACTGCTGAAATTCGCAATCAAGGCACGGTTATTTCCGTGTCCGACGGTATCTGCCGTATCCATGGTCTGTCTGACGTGATGCAAGGTGAGATGCTGGAATTCCCAGGCAACACATTCGGCCTCGCGCTGAATCTCGAGCGCGACTCCGTCGGCGCCGTTATCCTGGGCGACTTCGAACACATTTCCGAAGGCGATACAGTCAAATGTACCGGCCGTATCCTGGAAGTGCCTATCGGTCCGGAACTGCGCGGCCGTGTAGTGAATGCACTGGGCCAGCCTATCGACGGCAAGGGTCCGGTCAACACCAAGCTGACAGCGCCGATTGAAAAAATCGCGCCTGGCGTTATTGCCCGTCAATCGGTTTCGCAGCCAATGCAAACCGGCATCAAGTCGATCGACTCGATGGTGCCGATCGGCCGCGGCCAGCGCGAACTGATCATCGGTGACCGCCAGACCGGCAAGACCGCTGTTGCGATCGATGCGATCATCAATCAAAAGGGCCAGGACGTGACATGTATCTATGTCGCTATCGGTCAAAAGGCATCGTCGATCAAGAACATCGTGCGCTCGCTGGAAGCACACGGCGCCATGGAATACACCATCGTTGTTACTGCATCGGCTTCCGAGTCGGCTGCGATGCAATACCTGTCGGCCTACTCCGGCTGCGCAATGGGCGAATATTTCCGTGACCGCGGTGAAGACGCGCTGATCGTGTATGACGACCTGTCCAAGCAAGCTGTTGCATACCGTCAGGTATCGCTGCTGCTGCGCCGTCCGCCAGGCCGCGAAGCTTATCCTGGCGACGTGTTCTACCTCCACAGCCGTTTGCTGGAACGCGCAGCACGCGTGAACGAAAAGTACGTCGAAGATTTCACCAAGGGTGAAGTCAAGGGCAAGACTGGTTCGCTGACTGCCTTGCCGATCATCGAAACCCAGGCTGGCGACGTTTCCGCCTTCGTTCCGACCAACGTGATTTCGATTACCGACGGCCAGATCTTCCTGGAAACTTCGTTGTTCAACGCCGGTATCCGTCCTGCGATCAACGCCGGTATTTCGGTGTCGCGCGTTGGTGGCGCTGCCCAGACCAAGGTAATCAAGAACCTGTCCGGCGGTATCCGTACCGACTTGGCGCAGTATCGTGAACTGGCAGCGTTTGCGCAGTTTGCTTCCGACCTCGACGAAGCGACCCGCAAGCAACTGGACCGCGGTGCACGCGTTACCGAGCTGTTGAAGCAAGCGCAATACTCGCCGTTGTCGATCTCGCTGATGGCTGTGACCCTGTTCGCGGTCAACAAGGGTTTCCTGGACAGCATCGAAGTCAAGCAGGTACTGCCGTTCGAAAGCGGCCTGCACAACTTCATGAAGACCAGCCACGCGCCTTTGCTGCAAAAGATCGAAGAAACCAAGCAACTCGACAAAGATGGTGAAGCTGCATTGTCTACCGCCGTTGCTGATTTCAAAAAATCGTTCGTGGCTTAATTTAACTGGAGCACGGAATGGCTACAGGTAAAGAGATACGCAGCAAGATCAAGAGCGTAGAAAATACGAAGAAGATCACCAAGGCGATGGAAATGGTCGCCGCATCCAAAATGCGCAAGGCGCAGGACCGGATGCGTGCGGCACGTCCCTACAGTGACAAGATTCGTAATATCGCTTCTAACTTGTCGCAAGCCAATCCAGAGTACACGCACCCGTTCATGGTGAAGCAGGACAACTCCAAGAACGTTGGTTTCATCGTCGTCACCACAGACAAAGGTCTGTGCGGCGGCATGAACACCAACTCCTTGCGTTTGCTGACCTCGAAACTGCGTGAGCTGGAAGGACAAGGCAACAAGGTTCAGGCGGTAGCGATCGGCAACAAGGGTCTGGGTTTCCTCAACCGGATCGGCGCCAAGGTCGTTGCGCATGCCGTGCAGCTGGGCGATACGCCGCATCTGGACAAGCTGATCGGGCCGGTCAAGGTACTGCTCGATGCTTACCAGGAAGGTCGCCTGGACGCGGTTTATCTGGTGTACACCAAGTTCATCAACACGATGAAGCAAGAGCCGATGCTGCAGCAACTGCTGCCGCTGTCGAGCGATCGTCTTGAGGCTGATAAAAAAGGTTCGCATTCCTGGGACTACATTTACGAGCCGGATGTGCAAAGCGTCATCGATGAATTGCTGGTGCGTTACGTGGAAGCGCTGATTTATCAGGCTGTCGCAGAAAACATGGCGTCCGAGCAGTCGGCGCGGATGGTGGCGATGAAGTCGGCAAGCGACAACGCGGGTAACGTGATTGGCGAACTGAAATTGGTATACAACAAGACGCGTCAAGCTGCGATCACGAAGGAATTGTCTGAGATCGTCGCCGGTGCTGCTGCGGTGTAACGCAAACTGCGTTTAACAGAAATTTATTTTATATATTGAAGGAACGAAAATGGCTGATGGCAAAATCGTTCAGTGTATCGGCGCTGTGGTGGACGTTGAATTCCCACGTGACGCGATGCCTAAGATTTACGACGCCTTGAAGATGGATGGCTCGGAACTGACGCTGGAAGTACAACAACAGCTGGGTGACGGCGTAGTCCGCACCATTGCGCTGGGTACATCCGACGGTTTGCGCCGCGGCATGACAATCAAGAACACAGGCCAGCCAATCATGGTGCCGACCGGTAAAGCAACACTGGGCCGCATCATGGACGTGCTGGGCAACCCGATCGACGAATGCGGTCCGGTAAGCCACGAAACCACTGCCTCTATCCATCGCAAGGCTCCTGCGTACGACGAACTGTCGCCGTCGCAAGAACTGCTGGAAACCGGCATCAAGGTTATCGACCTGGTTTGCCCGTTCGCCAAGGGCGGTAAAGTCGGCCTGTTCGGCGGCGCGGGCGTGGGCAAGACCGTGAACATGATGGAACTGATCAACAACATCGCCAAGGCGCATAGCGGCTTGTCCGTGTTTGCCGGCGTCGGTGAGCGTACTCGCGAGGGTAACGACTTCTATCACGAAATGGCTGACGCTAAAGTGGTTGATCTGGAACATCCGGAAAAATCCAAGGTCGCCATGGTGTACGGCCAGATGAATGAACCGCCAGGCAACCGTCTGCGCGTTGCGCTGACCGGCCTGACCATCGCTGAAGGTTTCCGCGATGAAGGCAAGGACGTGCTGTTCTTCGTCGATAACATCTACCGCTACACACTGGCCGGTACCGAAGTTTCCGCGCTGCTGGGCCGTATGCCTTCCGCCGTGGGTTACCAGCCAACGCTGGCTTCGGAAATGGGCCAGCTGCAAGAACGTATCACATCGACAAAAACCGGTTCGATCACATCGATCCAGGCCGTCTACGTTCCTGCGGATGACTTGACCGACCCGTCGCCTGCAACCACGTTTGCTCACTTGGACTCCACCGTTGTGTTGTCGCGTGACATCGCTTCGCTGGGTATCTACCCTGCGGTTGATCCGCTCGACTCGACTTCGCGCCAGCTGGATCCGCAAGTGGTCGGCCAGGAGCACTACGAAACTGCCCGCGCTGTGCAAGGCATCTTGCAACGCTACAAGGAATTGCGCGACATTATCGCGATCCTGGGCATGGACGAACTGGCTCCGGAAGACAAGCTGCTGGTGGCGCGTGCACGCAAGATGCAGCGTTTCCTGTCGCAGCCTTTCCACGTTGCTGAAGTGTTTACCGGTTCGCCAGGTAAATACGTTTCGCTGAAGGACACGATCAAGGGCTTCAAGATGATCGCCAGCGGCGAACTCGATCACCTGCCGGAACAAGCGTTCTACATGGTCGGCACGATCGAAGAAGCAATCGAAAAGGCCAAGAAGATCGGCTAACCGGCAAGCGCCGGAGCTGCCGCAGCTGAGCGGCTGCGGCGCTTCCCGTTAGTGACTTCATGGACAACAAAGGGTTTAAGATGGCAAACACTATTCACGTAGACGTTGTTTCCGCGGAAGAGATGATCTTCTCCGGCGAAGCTGAATTCGTCGCGTTGCCGGGCGAGTCGGGCGAGCTGGGGATTTATCCTCGTCACACCCCGCTGATCACGCGCATCAAGCCGGGCGCGGTACGGATCAAGGTGGCAGGCCAGGCGCAGGACGAGTTCGTGTTCGTTGCCGGCGGTTTGCTGGAAGTGCAGCCGAATCACGTTACCGTTCTGGCTGACACGGCCATCCGCGGCGCCGACCTGGACGAAGCGAAGGCTAGCGAAGCCAAGCGCCGTGCCGAAGAAGCGTTGACCAATAAAGAATCCCTGATCGATTACGCAAAAGCACAGTCCGAGTTGTCGGCAGCGATTGCGCAACTGGCAGCGATTGCGAAATTGCGTCAAAAAGGACGTTGATCCGGTAAAACGCCGTTAATTCGGATGGCAACCAGAAAAAGCAGCTTCGGCTGCTTTTTTGTTGCCTGCAGCAACAATCTTTATCATTTGTCATCGCGTTTTTAATGACGCCGCCGCTGATCTTCCACTAAGATGGATGAAAAGCGCAGGTCCCCGTCGCGCGCATAAATGGAGACGACAAATGAAAATCCGGCTGCTGCATTTCCTGACCGCCGCTCTGCTGGCAATCGGCCTGTGCGCCTGCGAGAAGCCGGCCAACACGGCTCCCACTCCCAAGGTTTACCGGGTCGGCATGAACGCCGCGTTCGCCCCGTTCGGCTCCATAGATACCAGCGGCAAGATCGTCGGCTTCGACGCCGACATCATGCAGGCGGTAGCGGACCAGGCGGGCATCAAGATCGTCTGGGTGAATACGCCGTGGGAAGGAATTTTCTCTACCCTGGCCAACGCCGACATCGACATCATCGCTTCCGGCGTCACGATTACCGACGAGCGCAAGCAAAGCATGCTGTTTTCCGATCCGTATTTCGAGGCCAAGCAGGTAATCCTGGTGGCGCCCGGCAAACAGATCGGCAGCCCGGACGACCTGAAGCAGGCAAACCGGGTCGGCGTCACCGCCGGCACCAGCGCCGACACCATCATGCAGAAAATGCTCGGCAAGAACAACAATGCCCTGGTGCGCTTCGAAAGCCTGCCGCTGCTGCTGAACGAAGTGGATAACGGCGGGGTCGATGCCGCGGTGGGCGACAACGGCGCGGTAGAGAACCACCTGAAATTCAACAAGGACAAGGGCTTCAAGCTGATCGAAAGCGACAAGTTTGAAAAAGAATACTATGGCATCGCGGTAAGGCCGGCCGATACCGCGCTGATGGCCAAGATCAACAGCGCGCTGAAAGCCCTGCACAGCAACGGCAGCTACGACAAGATCTACGCCAGCTATTTCTCCAAGTAGCCTGGGGCAGGGCGGGTGTGCAGCCCGCCTTGCGCTCGCTGGCAGAACAGCGGGTTCTCGCGGTAATATCACAGAAAGATTCTCAAGCTTACGAGGATTTCCCTTACGCCGACAAGTAGATATCCGAACCCATGCCAACTACATCCGCTCCTGTGTCCAACCCTGCCAACCCGATCATCGCCATCGTCGGCCTTTCTTCCAAACCGGACCGGCCAAGCTATGGCGTAGCCCGCTACATGCAGGAGCGCGGTTACCGGATCATCCCGGTCAATCCCACGCATGCCGGCGCGCACATCCTCGGCGAGCCTTGCTACGCTAACCTGTACGACGCGGCGAAAGCACTGGCCGCGGACCAGCTGAAGATCGACATCGTCGACTGTTTCCGCAAGGCGGAAGATATTCCGCCTATCGTCGGCGAAGCGATCATGATCGACGCCCGCTGTGTCTGGATGCAACTCGGCATCGTCAACGAAGCGGCAGCCGCCAAGGCGCGCGCCAACGGCTTGCAGGTGGAAATGGATAGCTGCATCAAGATCGAACATGCGCTGGGAAACCTGCATGGCATCCTGTAAGCAGCAACCGCCATATCGTCCCGGTCAGGGATATCGGAGAACACAATGAAAGCATGCAAGCAATTCCGCGCCGGCAAGCAGACCAATATCAAGGATGCCGACGCCGAGCAGAAACCGCTCTCCAGCGGCGACAAGCTCAAGGACCGCGACCAGGTAGCGGCGCTGGCGGCGGAAATCGCCGTGCTGCAGGAAATGCTGTACGCGGCGCAGGAGCACAAGGTGCTGGTGGTACTGCAGGGCATCGACACCAGCGGCAAGGACGGCACCGTAAAAGGGGTGTTCAACCTGATCAATCCGCAAGGCATCCAGATTGCCAACTTCAAGGCCCCCAGCGCCATCGAGCGCGCCCACGACTATCTGTGGCGAGTGCATCAGCAGGTGCCGCAGCAGGGCGAGATCGTGGTCTTCAACCGCAGCCATTATGAAGACGTGCTGATCACCCGCGTGCACGACTGGATCGACGAGGCTGAATGCGAACGCCGCTACGCCCAGATCCGCGATTTCGAGAGAATGCTGGCGGAAACCGGCACCACCATCATCAAGTGCCTGTTGCACATTTCCAAAGACGAGCAGCGCAACCGCCTGCAGGAACGCATCGACGATCCGGCCAAGCACTGGAAATTCGACATGCAGGACCTGGAAGAGCGCAAAAGCTGGGCCAAATACCAGGTATTGTTTGGCAAGGCGATCGATGCGACCGATGCCGACCACGCGCCCTGGTATGTGATCCCGGCCAATTCCAAGACGCACCGCAACCTGGCGATCGCCAGCATCCTGCTGGAAACCCTGACGGACCTGAAACTGAAGCCGCCGCCTGCCAAACCTGAGTTAAAAGGCTTGAAGATAGAATGAATTTAACGGCGGCAACCACTATAATTGTTTGCTGTTAAGAAAAAATCATATAAACAGTTTGATCCGTGACGTTAGCAAAAATGAAGGAGACATGACGTGCGCCGCTGGTTGCCGGAACTGATCGCATTACCGCTCTTGCCATGGCTGCTCATACAAGGCCGTCGCACGCGCCGCATCACGCCACGCCTGCCGGAAGCGATGGGACCGACCATCGGCCAGGCCCAGATCGCCGGCAGTACGGAGCCGCCGCAACGGCCGCTGGCTTTGCTGACGATCGGCGAGTCGCCGGTGGCAGGGGTCGGCGTCGCCACCCATTACGAAGCGATCACCGGCCAGTTTGCCGCTGCGCTGGCGATGCGCTTGCAGCGTACCGTGACCTGGCAGGCGGTCGGCGAAAACGGCGCCACCCTGAGCGACGCCGTCAAGACCATGCTGCCCCAGGTGGCCTCGCAAAAGGTGGATATCGTGCTGATTGCGTTCGGCGTCAACGACACTACCGCATTCCGCTCCTGCAACCGCTACCGGGCCGAGCTGCTGCAGCTGATGCGCGACTTGCAGGCGCACCTGGACCCGCGCCTGATCGTGATTTCCGGGATTCCGCCCATCCACGCCTTCCCGTCGTTGCCGGAACCCCTGCGCTACGTGCTTGGCTTGAAAGCCAAGGCGCTGGATGAAACGGTGGAACAGCTGATTGCCGAGCTGCCGGCAGACCTCGGCCAGCTGCGGGTAACGCGGGTGCCTATCCTGATCGACATCAACGACCACGCCCTGATGGCGTCCGACGGCTATCATCCATCCGCCAGCGGCGTCTCCCTGTGGGCGCGCCAGCTGGCGACCGCTGTCGCGGCCCATCTGAAATCGATCAAGAAGAGCAAGCTGGCCGCGCAGCAGGCGGCCAGCAAGCAGGGCTGAGCCGCCGGCTTCCTGTGCGGATTACTTGAGCCACTGGTTGAGCACCCGGTCGTAGTCGCCGGTCGCTTTCAGCTGGTGCATCCAGGTGTCGACGAATTCCTTGAACGGCACATCGCCGCGCGGCAGCATGAACGCCTTTTCCGAGAATTGCAGCGGCTGGTCCGGACGGATCGCGCATAGCTGCGGATGCAGCTTGGCCTGCCACAGGGTTTCGCTGGCGTCGGTCACCATCACGTCGGCCTTGCCCTGCACGATCTGGTCGAAGATGGTGACATTGTCCGGGTGCAGGATCAGCTGTGCCTGCTTGTAGTTGGCGCGGGCGAACCGTTCATTGGTGCCGCCCGGGTTAACGATGGCGCGCGTGGCCGGCTGGTCGATCGCCGCCAGCGACTGGAATTTTGCGGCGTCGGCGCAACGCGCGATCGCCGCTTTGCCATCCACCATGTGCGGGGCCGAAAACGAGACTTTCTTTTGCCGCTCAAGCGTCACCGATACGCCGCCCATGGCGATATCGCATTTCTCCAGGAAGTCGCTGGTCAGGTTGGTCCAGCTGGTCTTGACGAAGCGCGCTTCGACCCCGAGCGCCTTGGCCAGCGAGCGCGCCAGGTCGACATCGATGCCTTCGAAACTGTTGTCGCTCTTGAAAAACGTGAACGGCTTGTAGTCGCCGG
Source organism: Collimonas sp. GW821-FHT07E08 (assembly GCF_059418905.1). Lineage (NCBI taxonomy): Bacteria > Pseudomonadati > Pseudomonadota > Betaproteobacteria > Burkholderiales > Oxalobacteraceae > Collimonas > Collimonas sp. GW821-FHT07E08. Next base: position 216,343 of record NZ_JBWKQR010000006.1, read on the forward strand.
TCATGCACACCCGCAGGCTGCCGGATTTGACGACTTCGTCGAGCCGCGACGGCGCGGTCTGGGCGAAGGCAGAGGTGGCCGTTGCGGCTAGCGCCAGCACCAGCGTGAAAATCAACTTTTTCATGCAATCTCCTTGGTTAAAAATCATTTCCAGTGGGTTTTTATGATCGCCGCCAGCTTGTCGAAAGCCGGCGCGATCTGTTCATTCGGCACGCAGGCATAACCCAGCAGCAAACCCTGGTGACTGGCGCCGGCGTTCATGAAATAGCGCGACAGCGGCCGCGCCACGATGCCCGCGGCGCGCGCGGCGCGGCTGATGGCCAGGTCGTCGCATTGCGGCGGCAAGCCCAGCGCCAGGTGCAGGCCGGCTTCGCCGCCGGTGAGCGTGATGCGGTCGCCGAAATGCCGTTCGATCGCAGCCTGCAGCAGGTGCAGGCGCTCCGCATACAAGAGCCGCATGCGCCGGATGTGCGAGGCAAAATGGCCTTCGGTCATGAAATCGGCCATGATCGCCTGCATGAAAACCTGGCTGCCGCGATACAGCTCGGAGACGCCGGTCGCAAACGCCGGCGCCAGCGATTCCGGCACCACCATGAAACCGATGCGCAGGCTGGGAAACATGGTCTTGCTGAAGGTGCCCATGTACAGCACGCGGTCGTCGGTATCCATGCCCTGCAAGGACGCCAGCGGCCGGCTGCCGTAGCGGAATTCGCTGTCGTAGTCGTCTTCGATGATCCAGACCTTGCGGGTCGCTGCATATTCCAGCAGCATGCGCCGCCGCGACAAGCTCATCACCATGCCCAGCGGATACTGGTGCGACGGCGTGGCGCAGATGAAACGCGGCGGCTGGCGCAGGTTGGCCAGGCGCATGCGCATGCCTTCGGCGTCGACCGGGATCGCCACCGGCTTGATGCCAAGCGAGTTGAGCACGCTGCGTGTGCCCCAGTAGCACGGATCTTCGACCCAGGCGCTGTCGCCATGCTCGCCCAGCAGCTTGACCACGATGTCCAGCGACTGGTGGATGCCGGTGGTGATGATCACCTGGCTGGCATTGCAGTTGACCGAACGCGCGATGCGCAGGTATTCGGCGACCGCTTCGCGCAGCGGCAGGTAGCCGCCGGCGTCGCCGTAGGTCAGCAGCTCGGCGCGCGAACGGCGCCAGTGCTTGTTTTGCAGGCGGCTCCAGATCTTGTTCGGGAACAGGGTGACGTCCGGCACGCCCGGCATGAATGCGCCCCACTGCAAATCGCTGACGCCGGCTTGCTGGATCAGCGCCGCGCCATGGGCCGACAGTTCCGACTGGCCGCTGGGGTCGGTCAGCGGCGGGGTGTTCAGGCGGACTTCGGGAATCTGGTCGGGCGTGGTGTCGGCGATGAAGGTGCCGGCGCCGGCGCGGGTTTCCAGGTAACCCTCGGCGATCAGCTGTTCGTAGGCATAGGTCACGGTATTGCGCGATATGGCCAGTTCGCGCGCCAGGTCGCGCGAAGACGGCAGTTGCCAGCCGGATGGCAGCAGCTGCGACAGGATGGCTTCGCGGATGGCCTGGTAGATCTGCCGGTTGAGCGGCGCGCCTGTCCCTTTGGCCGCCTTGGCGCCGTCGGCGCCGCGTTCCATGCGCATCAGCAAAAAATCGGTGAGCGAGGCGATGCGCAAAGTGGCTCCATTAGAAAACTGAAAGTGGCACTATATTATAGATCCAGCTCGGCCTTAGTATGCATCAAAGCTTGTACAAAAAACGCATATCGATTCTAGGAGCCAAGATGAAAAACGACGGATACCACGCAGCCGCGGCAGCGGCAACCACCAACGCTGCACTGCATCAACGGAAAAATGCCGCCACGCCGCGCGGCGTCGGCGTCATGTGCGATTTCTACGCCTCGCATGCCTTGAATGCCGAAATCTGGGATGTGGAAAACCGCCGCTTCATCGATTTCGCGGCCGGCATCGCCGTCCTCAACACCGGCCATCGCCATCCGAAACTGGTCGCGGCGATCCAGGAACAGCTCGGCAAGTTCACCCATACCGCCTACCAGATCGTGCCTTACGCCAGCTATGTCGAACTGGCCGAGCGCATCAACGCCATCACGCCTGGCGGCCATGCCAAAAAAACCACCTTCTTCTCGACCGGCGCCGAAGCAGTAGAGAACGCCGTCAAGATCGCCCGCGCCGCCACCGGCCGCAGCGCCGTGATTGCGTTTTCCGGCGCGTTCCACGGCCGTACCATGATGGGCATGGCGCTGACCGGCAAAGTGGTGCCGTACAAGGTCGGTTTCGGCCCGTTCCCGGCCGAGGTCTACCATGTGCCGTTCCCGATGGAATTGCATGGCGTCAGCGTCGAGAGTTCGCTGGCCGCACTGCAGGCGCTGTTCAAGGCCGACGTCGATCCCAAGCGGGTCGCCGCCATCATCCTCGAGCCGGTGCAGGGCGAGGGTGGTTTCTACGCTGCGCCGCCGGCCTTGATGCAGGCGCTGCGCGCCTTGTGCGACGAGCACGGCATCCTGCTGGTGGTGGATGAAGTGCAGACCGGTTTTGCCCGCACCGGCAAGCTGTTCGCGGTAGAGCATTCCGGCGTGATTCCGGACCTGATGACGATGGCCAAGAGCCTGGCCGGCGGCATGCCGCTGTCGGCTGTGTGCGGCCGCGCCGAGATCATGGATGCGGCGGCGCCTGGCGGCCTGGGCGGCACTTACGCCGGCAATCCGCTGGCAGTGGCTTCCGCGCTGGCCGTGCTGGACGTGATCGAAGAAGAAAAACTGGTGGAGCGCGCCAACTTGCTGGGCGCCAAGCTGAAACAGGTACTGGAAGGCTTGCGTGCCGAGATCCCGCAGATTGCCGACATCCGCGGCCTGGGGGCGATGGTGGCGGTGGAATTCTTGCAGCCCGGCACGCGCCTGCCGGATGCCGAGTTCACCAAGAAGGTCCAGGCCGAGGCGCTCAAAAACGGCTTGCTGTTGTTGAGCTGCGGGGTCTACAGTAATGCGATCCGCTTCTTGTTTCCGCTGACCATAGAGGATAACTTGATGGATGAGGCGCTGGCCATCCTGAGCGCAGCGATGCGCACTGTTGCAGCCGCTAAAACCTAGATTCGGCAGTTGACCGCTCATTTGGGCCTGAAAAGCCCTATGAGCGCTGTTTATCTTTCGTTTAATTCTAGGTTGAAACTTGTCGGGAGAATGAGTTGAAGCAAGAAAATATCGCCACCCACTTGCCCTTGGTGTCCAAGGAAGTTGCCGATAAGCCAGGCGCGCCGGATATCCTGGTGCAGTTTTCCGGCGTCAAGAAAACCTACGACGGCGAGAACCTGGTGGTCAAGGACCTCAACCTGGATATCCAGCGCGGCGAGTTCCTGACCTTGCTCGGGCCTTCCGGTTCCGGCAAGACCACTTGCCTGATGATGCTGGCCGGCTTCGAATTCCCCACCGGCGGCGAAATCCGGCTTGACGGCCAGTTGCTCAACAAGGTGCCGCCGCATAAGCGCAACATCGGCATGGTGTTCCAGAACTATGCGCTGTTCCCGCACATGACCGTGGCGCAAAACGTCGCCTATCCGCTGCGGGTGCGCAACATCAGCGGCAGCGAACGGGCCGGCAAGGTCAAGAAAGCGCTGGACATGGTGCAGATGGGCAAGTTCGGCGACCGTTATCCGGCCCAGCTGTCCGGCGGCCAGCAGCAGCGCATCGCGCTGGCGCGGGCGCTGGTGTTCGATCCCAAGCTGGTGCTGATGGACGAGCCGCTGGGCGCGCTCGACAAGCAGCTGCGCGAACACATGCAGCTCGAACTGAAAGCCTTGCACAAGCGGCTCGGCGTGACCTTTGTCTACGTCACCCATGACCAGAGCGAAGCGCTGACCATGTCCGACCGCGTCGCCGTGTTCGACCAGGGCATCATCCAGCAGCTGGCGGTGGTCGACCGTCTCTACGAATATCCCGAAAACCAGTTCGTGGCCGGTTTCATCGGCGACAACAACCGTTTCAACGGCGTGCTGGCGGCCAGCGAAGGCGCCAACGGCACGGTGCGTTTGCCGCATGGCGGCTTGCTGAGCGGGCTCAACGCCAACGACGCCAGCGTCGGCCGGCAGGTGGTCGCCTGCATCCGGCCGGAACGGATCCACCTGCTGCCGCTGGCCGATGCGCCGGAACAGGCTTTGCGCGTCAGCGTCAGCAGCCTGATCTATTTCGGCGATCACGTGCGAGTGCGCTGCGCAATCCCGCAGCAGGACGACTGTTTCGTCAAGCTTTCCCTGAATGATCCGGCGCTGGCCGGATTGTACGAAGGCACAGAGGTTGCATTGGACATAGATCCCAAGCACCTGCGCATTTTCATTTGAAAATTTTCCGCACTTGTTCGCATTTGCTTTTTTTAAATCCCGAGGAGACGTGATGAAGTCGATATTCAAACCTGTTTTTAGCAGCGTTGTACTGGCGCTGGCTGCAGTAGGCATGGCGCAGGCGGCAGCCCTGACGGTGGTCAATTTCGGCGGCGCCAACGGCGCGGCGCAAAAAGTGGCCTATATCGATCCCTACGCCAAGGCTAGCGGCGACAAGATCACGGTCGTCGAATTCAACGGCGAGCTGGCCAAGGTCAAAGCCATGGTCGAAGCCAAGAAGGTCAGCTGGGACGTGGTCGAAGTGGATGCCGGCGATATCGGCCGCGCCTGCGAAGAAGGCTTGCTGGAAAAGATCGACTTCAGCAAGATCGGCAACAAGGCCGATTTCAGCCCTGCCGCCATCCATGAATGCGGCGTCGGCGCTTTCGTCTGGTCGACCGTGCTGGCCTACGATGCCGACAAGCTCAAGACCGCGCCGAAAACCTGGGCCGATTTCTGGGACACCAAGAAATTCCCCGGCAAGCGCGCCATGAAGAAGGGCGCCGAGTACACGCTGGAATTTGCGCTGATGGCCGATGGCGTGGCGCCGAAAGACGTCTACAAGCTGCTCGGCACCAAAGCCGGCGTCGACCGCGCCTTCAAGAAGCTGGATGAGCTCAAGCCGAATATCCAGTGGTGGGAAGCCGGCGCCCAGCCGCCGCAATTCCTGGTGGCAGGCGATGTCGTGATGTCGACCGCATTCAACGGCCGTATCGACGCCGCGCAACGGGAAGGCAAGAACCTGAAGGTGAGCTGGATCGGCAGCATCTACACGCTTGATTTCTGGGTGATTCCAAAGGGCACGCCGAACAAGGCCGACGCCGAGAAATTCATTGCCTTCGCCAGCAAGCCGGATTCGCAAAAGGCTTACGCCAGCAATATCTCCTACGGTCCGGTGAACAACCAGGCGCTCAAGCTGCTTGATCCGAAAACGCTGGCTAACCTGCCGACCTCGCCGACCAATGCCAAGGACGCCTTGCAACTGAGCCTGTCGTTCTGGACCGACCATGGTGAAGAACTGGAGCAGCGCTTCACGGCCTGGGCCGCCAAGTAAGCGGACCGGCATGGCCGCAAGCGGTGTTGTCCACGGCTTGCGGCGGTTCTTTGCAATTCACTTCTAGCGTACCCGGAACACCATGACTTCTATTGCATCTGCCGGCGTCAGTCCGGTCATGACGCCGCCCGCATCACCGCAGAATTCCCGGCTCAAGCGTGAGTTGCGCCAGGCCCAGTTCCGCAAGCGCGCCGCCGCGCTGGCGCTGATCGCGCCGCTGGCGATTTTCCTGCTGCTGACTTTCCTGGTGCCGATCGCGATGCTGCTCAAGCGCGCTGTGGAAAATCCGGAAATCGCCGCCACGCTGCCGCATACCGTGGCCGCGCTGAGCAACTGGGACCGCAAGAGCGCGCCGCCGGACGCCGCCTACGCCGGCCTCGCCAGCGACCTGCTGCGCGCCAGGGAAGACAGTTCAGCCGGTTCGCTGGCGCGCCGCCTCAATTCGGAAATCTCGGGCGCCCGTTCCATCATCATGAAAACCGCGCGCGCCTTGCCTTTGCTGGATGCCGACGGCAAACTGCTGGCGCCGACGCAAATCAAGCAGGCGCTGATCGACATCGATGAGCAATGGAGCCAGCTGCCGTACTGGCAGGCGATCGCCAAGAACGGCGCGCCGTATTCGCCGTACTACCTGCTGGCGGCGCTGGACCTGAAGCAGGACGCGTTCGGCCATATCGAAAAAGCCGATCCAAGCGCATCGGTATACCAGAAGATTTTCGGCCGCACGTTCTGGATGGGACTGGTCGCCACCCTGGCTTGCCTGGTGCTCGGTTATCCGCTGGCGTACTGGCTGTCGACCATGTCGGAGCGGCGCGCCAACCTGTTCATGATCCTGGTGCTGATCCCGTTCTGGACCTCGATCCTGGTGCGGGTCGCGGCCTGGATCGTATTGCTGCAGTCGGAAGGCCTGGTCAACAAGGCGCTGATGGCGGCCGGCCTGACCCAGGCGCCGCTGGAACTGCTGTTCAACCGCATCGGCGTGTATATCGCCATGACCCACATCCTGCTGCCGTTCATGATCCTGCCGCTGTATAGCGTGATGAAGGCCATACCGCCGACCTACCTGCGCGCCGCGGTGTCGCTCGGCAGCCATCCGTTCGCCGCGTTCTGGCGCGTGTATGTGCCGCAAACCTATCCTGGCATCGGCGCCGGCGCCTTGCTGGTGTTCATCCTGTCGGTCGGCTACTACATCACGCCGGCGCTGCTGGGCGGGCCGAATGAGCAGATGGTGAGCTATTACATCGCTTATTTCACCAATGTCACCATCAACTGGGGCATGGCTTGCGCGCTGGGCGCCCTGCTGTTTGCCGCGACGCTGGTGCTGTACGGCGTGTATCGCCGCTTCACCAAAAACGACGTGGCCATGGGATAAGAAAATGAAACTGTTTCCACAATTCCCCCCTTACGTCTCGTTGGCCGAACGCGTCTGGTTTTTCTTTTCGCGCGGCTTCAACCTGCTGGTGCTGCTGTTCCTGCTGCTGCCGATCCTGGTGATCATTCCGCTGTCGTTCAGCGACAGCACTTTCCTGGTGTATCCGATCCACGGTTTTTCGATGCGCTGGTACCAGAACCTGGTGCATTCGGAAGAATGGGTCAGCGCCGCTAAAAACAGCTTCATCGTGGCGCCGTTGGCGACCGTGCTGGCGACCATACTCGGCACCCTGGCGGCGGTCGGCCTGAACAAGGCGGATTTCCACGGCAAGGGTTTGCTGATGGCGGTGCTGATCTCGCCGATGGTGGTGCCGGTGGTGGTGGTCGGCGTCGGCGTTTATCTGTTCTTTGCGCAGATCGGCTTGTCCGACAGCTACACCGGCCTGATCCTGGCGCATGCGGCGCTCGGCGCGCCGTTCGTGGTGACCACGGTGCTGGCGACGCTGCAAGGCTTCAACCAGAACCTGGTGCGCGCCAGCCTCAGCCTGGGCGCCAATCCGCTCTCCACGTTTTTCCGGATTACCTTGCCGGTGATTGCACCGGGCCTGATTTCCGGCGCCTTGTTCGCCTTCGCCACCTCGTTCGACGATGTAGTGGTAACCTTGTTCGTAGCCGGCCCCGGCCAAGCCACCTTGCCACGCCAGATGTTTACCGGCATCAAGGAAAACATCAGCCCGACCATCGCAGCGCTGGCCACCATCCTGATCGTGTTTTCCACCTGCCTGCTGCTGGTGCTGGAGTGGATACGCGGACGCAACAAGGCGCTCGCCAAATTCTAGCCGCTTGCAGAGCACTGCTTCTCGGCACGCATATCGCAACCTGGTATGCGTGTCTTCAATGTTCATAGGAGTCACCCCATGATGCAATTAAAAGATCCCTCATTGTTCCGTCAGCAAGCCTATGTCAATGGCGAGTGGTGCGGCGCCGACAGCGGCGCCGCTCATTCGGTGACCAATCCGGCCACCGGCGAAACCATAGGCAGCGTGCCGCTGATGGGCGCCGCCGAAACCAGACGCGCGATCGCCGCAGCCAACGAAGCCTGGCGCCTGTGGCGGCGCAAGACCGCCAAGGAACGCAGCATCGTGCTGCGCAAATGGAACGACCTGATGCTGGCCAACCTGGACGACCTGGCGCTGATCATGACGGTCGAGCAAGGCAAGCCGCTGGCCGAAGCCAAAGGTGAAATCGCCTACGCCGCATCGTTCATCGAATGGTTTGCGGAAGAGGGCAAGCGCGCCGGCGGCGACACCATTCCATCGCCGTCGCCGAGTTCGCGGATCGTGGTGGTGAAAGAGCCGATCGGCGTTTGCGCGGCGATCACGCCATGGAATTTCCCGGCCGCGATGATCACGCGCAAAGCCGGTCCGGCGCTGGCCGCCGGCTGCACCATGGTGCTCAAGCCGGCCGAATCGACGCCGTTCTCGGCGCTGGCGCTGGCGGTGCTGGCCGAGCGCGCCGGCGTCCCGGCCGGCGTGTTCAGCGTGGTGACCGGCTCTGCCCGCGAGATCGGCGCCGAAATGACCAGCAACCCGGTGGTGCGCAAGCTCACGTTTACCGGTTCTACCGGCGTCGGCCGTTTGCTGATGGAACAATGCGCGGCCACTATCAAGAAACTGTCGCTGGAGCTGGGCGGCAATGCGCCGTTCATTGTGTTCGACGACGCCGACCTGGATGCTGCCGTCGAAGGCGCGATGGCCTCCAAATACCGGAACGCCGGCCAGACCTGCGTCTGCGCCAACCGCTTGTATGTGCAGGATGGCATCTACGATGCGTTCGCCGAAAAACTGGTGGCCGCGGTGGCTAAGCTGAAGGTCGGCGACGGCCAGCAAGAGGGCGTCACGCAAGGTCCTCTGATCGACCAGAAGGCGGTCGCCAAGGTCGAACAGCATATCGCCGATGCGGTGGCGAAAGGCGCGCGCATCCTGGCCGGCGGCAAGCGCCATGCGCTCGGCCAGAGTTTCTTCGAACCGACCGTGCTGGCCGATGTGACTTCCGACATGATGGTGGCGCGCGAAGAGACTTTCGGTCCGATGGCGCCGCTGTTCCGCTTCAAGACCGACGACGAAGTGCTGGCGCTGGCCAACGACACCGAATTCGGCCTTGCCAGCTATTTCTATTCGCGCGATATCGGCCGCATCTGGCGTGTCGCCGAGGGCCTGGAAAGCGGCATGGTCGGCATCAACACCGGCTTGATCTCGAATGAGGTGGCGCCGTTCGGCGGCGTCAAGCAATCGGGCCTGGGGCGTGAGGGGTCGAAATACGGGATCGAAGATTACCAGGTAATCAAGTACCTGTGCATGGGCGGGATCTGACGTTTCCGGCGCGCCGCCTTGCATGCATTTGCGCCCAGCAAGCCGTGCCTCCCAGGCACGGCGTTTCGCAAAAATCCAACACTTTCCCAACCGGCAACCACGTTTTGAGGCCGAAACCTGGTAGCGCTAACACAAATAAATCGCCGTTGATATAATGTTGCTTCGCACCATGGCCCCGGTGCGCGCCTTTGACCGCCGCGCTTTCCTGCTGTTCGGCGGTTCCATTTCCGGACGATCATCATGCTGTCTTTGCCCCTATTTGCCCTCGCTGTTGCCGCTTTTGGCATCGGTACGACGGAGTTCGTCATCATGGGCTTGCTGCCCGATGTCGCGCGCGACCTGGGGGTGACGATCCCGGCGGCGGGCATGCTGGTGACCGGTTATGCGCTGGGCGTGACGATAGGTGCGCCGATCGTGGCCATCGCCACCGCCAACATGCCGCGCCGGACGGCGCTGCTGAGCCTGATCGGCCTGTTCATCATCGGCAATGTGCTGTGCGCCTTGTCGCCGAATTATGTGGTGCTGATGCTGGCGCGGGTGGTGACAGCGTTTTGCCACGGCGCATTTTTCGGCATCGGCTCGGTGGTGGCGGCCGGACTGGTGGCGCCGAACCGGCGCGCGCAGGCGATCGCCCTGATGTTTGCCGGCTTGACCCTGGCCAATGTGCTGGGCGTGCCGTTCGGCACTGCCCTCGGGCAACAGCTGGGCTGGCGCTCGACGTTCTGGGCGGTGACCGTGATCGGGGTGCTGGCGGCGATTGCGCTGGCGCTGTGGCTGCCGAAGAAAATCGAGATGCAAAAGACCAGCCTGCTGCAGGAATTCGCGGTGCTCAAGGACAAGCAGGTACTGATGGTGCTGGCGATCAGCGCACTGGCGTCGGCCAGCCTGTTTTCGGTATTCACCTACATCACGCCTATCCTGGAAGACGTCACCGGACTGACGCCGCATGCCGTGACGCTGGTGCTGCTGGTGTTCGGCCTGGGCCTGACAGTGGGCAGCGCGCTTGGCGGCAAGCTGGCCGACTGGCGCCTGATGCAGTCGCTGATCGGGTTCCTGGTGGCGCTGGCGATCGTCTTGACGGTATTCACCCTGACCATGCGCACGCCGCTGCCGGCGGTGATCACGATCTTCATCTGGGGCGTGCTGGCGTTTGCAATTGTGCCGCCGCTGCAGATGCTGGTGGTGGAACGCGCCAGCGCCGCGCCCAACCTGGCTTCGACCCTGAACCAGGGCGCTTTCAACCTCGGCAATGCGAGCGGCGCCTGGTTTGGCGGCATGGCGATCAGCGCCGGCTTCCAGCTGACCACCTTGCCTTACGTCGGCGTGGTGGTCGTGGTCGCGGCGCTGGGCTTGACCTTGTGGTCGGCTTCGATCGAGCGCAGCAACGGCCTGGCGATGACCCCTAGCGAATAAGCGCCGGTCCTGTTCCTACCAGGGTTTCTTGCCCAGGATCTTCTCGCCCAGCTCGCTCAGCTGCGCCAAGGGATAGCGGGTCTTCTCCCATTCGCGCGGGTCGCCGGGAAAGGCGTAGCTGTCCGGCGGCGTCCGCTGCGCCCAGCTTGCTATCCGCCAATTTCTCAATTCTGCTTCTTCCTCGCGCGCCGGCGTAAACGCGATGTATTGCGCCAGCCGCACCTGGTCGGCCGAGGTATTGGGGCGGATGCCGTGCGCCAGCAGGCTGTTGAAAATCAGCAGGTCGCCCGCCTGCATCGGTACGAACTGCACTTGCCAAGGCAGCGATTCCACATCCGGGCGCCACGGGTTGCGATCCTTGGGCGCAGTCTTGCGCCACTCGGCGAAATGTTTGAACAGTTCAGGAATGCATTGGAACCCGCCGCTTTCCGGCGTCGTATCCGATAACGCCAGCACTCCCTGCACATTCACCGGCAGCGGCTCCAGCGAGGTGTCGGCATCCCAGTGGATGAAGCCGCCGAAACGCCGCGCGCCCTGGTTCGGCGTGTTCAGGTTGGCGCGGTCTATGGTTACCCACAGGTCTTCGCGGTCCCAGATGTCGACGAAGGCGTCGACCATGCGCGGCGTCTGGCGGTTGTCCCAGAACGTCTGGTGGTGATAAGCCTCGACCATGCCGGAGCCGTTCAGCTCTTTCATTTCATGGTCGCGCAGTTGCGCGCGGTTCCAGGTGTCGGGTGCGTTGCGGTCCAGCTCCTGGAACTCCCACAAAAAATCGGCCGTGCGCTGTACCTGTTCGGTGCTGACCGCCTGCTTGACGATGACGTAGCCATAGGTTTGCCAGTGCTGGAAATCGGCGGCCGACAATACCCGCAGCGGCAGGGTTTTCCGTATGTCGCGCAACTGCTCCTGGTCAGGGTAGAGCACGGATGGATTGCTGAGAGGTTGCTTGGCGGCAGCGTAAGGCTGGTTCATGAAGGTCTCCGGGTTGGTGTTGTCGGCAGGGCCTGGTTTGATTGCAGCTCGATTCTCTGCCGCCGGGCGCCAGCCGATTTCGCTGCAACTGCCGCTTATTGATACTATCCTGATGTAATCATCCATCGGAAGGTCAGAATGCGACCGCAATATGAGCACCTCACCTTGTCTCCCGGCCATTCCTGGCAGTTGCTGTGGCGCGAATTGCCCGAGTTGCCGTTTCTCTGGCATTACCATCCAGAGTTCGAGCTGACCCTGACCTTGAACGCGCGCGGCCAGCGTTACGTAGGCGACCATCTGGCCGATTTCGGCGATGGCGACCTGATATTGCTGGGGCCGAACCTGCCGCACACCTGGTCGGCCAGCGAGCGGATCGCGCCCGCGCAGCAGATGCTGGCGGTGGTGGTCTGGTTTTCGCGCGACTGGCTGGTCCAGCTGCAAACCAGCTTGCCGGAACTCGCCGGCCTGCTACAGCTCGGCAAGCGGGCCGACAGGGGATTGCAGTTTTCCGCCGCAACCGCGGCTCGCGCCAGGCCGCTCATGCTGCGCATGGAAAAATTGGCGCCGGCGCAACGCCTGCCGATATTGCTGGAACTGCTGTTGCTGCTGGCGCAAGACGAACAGGCGCAGCCGCTGGCTTCGGTGGCTTCGACCTCGATCGCGGTGGACACGCAGCGCCAGCGCATGGGACGGGTGCTGGACTATATGCACGCCCATTTCCAGGCGGCGCTGCCGGCAGAGCTGCTGGCCGAGCGCGCGGCGTTGTCGGTAGGGGCTTTCCACCGCTTCTTCAAGCGCCACACGCAGCTGACGGTAACCGCTTACCTGGCCCAGCTGCGGATAGGCAGCGCCTGCCAGCAACTGATCCAGACCGACAAGGCGATAGGGGTGATTGCGCAGGAAGCGGGCTACCGCAACCTGGCCCATTTCAACCGCCAGTTCCGCGCGGCCAAGGGGGTCAGCCCGCGCGAATTCAAGCAAAGATACAGATAGCATCGAACTATGGCGGAGTGCAGGCACTTACTTCATGTTGGTGAATCTAGATGGCGGGTAGCGCTGAGCGAGCCCATTCGAGATCGCTGCTGAGCCAGCGTGCGGCTTCGCTTTGCTGGTCCTGCTTGCTCCAGATCAGGTCGACGCTTTTCAGGAACGCCGGTTCCTGGTATTCATGCGCCAGGATTTTCAAGCCCTCGCGCACGCCATTTTCCTGCATTGCGTGCTGCGGCAGGAAGGCCCAGCCCATGCCGCGCCTGAGCAGGTCCAGCAGCAATTCCGGGCTTTCGATGCGCCACATGATTTCGCTGTAGCGGCCGAAGATGGATGCATCGCCGCCGTCGCGGCTGGAAGCCAGCAATTGCCGGTGCTGCGCCAGGTCGCTGTTATGCACTTGCGGCAGGCGGCTCAGCGCATGGCCGGCCGCCGCCACCGGCACGAATTGCAGCTGGCCCAGCGAGCAGGCGTTGAAGTCGCTGGGCATGGGATCGACCGTGACCGCAATGGCAATATCCAGCAAACCGCGCCGCATCAAGTCGGTGGCGTCGATGCTGGTAGGGCGGAACAATTCCAGCTGCAGCTGCGGGAAACGCCGTTCCAGCTCCGCGCACAAGGCATGGCTGCGGGCCAGCGGCAAAGCCTGGTCGATGCCCAGCCGCAAGCGGTGGCCATGGCCGGCGCTCAGGCTGTGCGCCTTGCGTTCCAGGTTGCCGGCCGCAGTCAGCGTCGAACGGGCGAAACCCAGCAGGACCGCGCCGTCCGCAGTCAGGGCCAGGTGGTGCAGGTCGCGCTCGAACAGGCGCGTGCCCATGTCCACTTCGAGATTGGACAGCGCGGTGCTGACCGTCGACTGCGCCTTGCCCAGGCGGCGCGCGGCCGCCGACAGGCTGCCGCAATCGGCGATGGTGGCGAATACCAGCAGGTTTTCCAGGGTCATAGGGAAGGCGCGAAGCAGGGCGTTATCGACAAAACAGATGACCGTTAATTATGGCATGGGGCACATCGTGATTAGTATGCATCGGCAGCCATGCAACTACTCAGGAGACGGGCATGATTACCGAAGCAAAACAAAACGCGCTGGATTGGGTGGACGACAACGCCCGCCAGCTGTCGGACTGGCACCAGACCATCTGGCACTACGCCGAACCGGCTTTCCGCGAATACAAGTCGAGCGCCTGGTATGTCGCCAAATTGCGCGAATACGGGTTCGAGGTCGAAACCGGCAGCGGCGGCATGCCGACCGCGTTTGTCGCCACTTTCAAGAACGGCGACGGTCCCACTATCGCCACCTATGCCGAGTACGATGCGGTGCCCGGCAACTGCCAGGCGGCATCGACCAGGAAGGAGCCGCGCGCGGGTTTGTCCAGATACGCGCCGGGCCATACCGATCCGCATTCGGCGCTGGGCATCAGCGCGCTCGGCGGCGCGCTGGCGGCGCAGGACGCCATGCTGAAATCCGGCATCCAGGGCACGCTCAAGGTGTTCGGCGAGCCGGCTGAAAAATTGCGCGCATCGAAACCCGTCCACGCCGCCAAAGGTTATTACGATACGCTCGACGCGGCGGTGAGTTTCCATCCGACTTACATGCTGCCGCTCTGCAACACCACGGTCTGGGACGCCCATTGCGGCGTCGGCTACAACTATATCTACACCTTCACCTGCGACGCGCCGGAAAACTGGATCGCCGCCGACAAGTTCAGCCCGATCCCGCAAAACCACCTGGCCGCGCGCGCTCCCGGCGCCAGCGATGCGCTGGTGCTGTTCTACAACCTCAACGAGAGCCTGCGCCGCTCGATGCTGCCGGCCACCGGCCTGTGGAGTTTCAACGAAGCGATCCTGTGCGCCGGCCAGGCCACCGCCGATAACCTGACGCCGCATGTGTCGCAAATCAATTTCATGCTGCGCACCGACTCTGTCGAACAGGCCGAGATCATCAGCCAGGTGATGGACAACAATGCCGAAGCTGCCGCCAAGGCAACCTTTTGCGAATGGAAGAAAACCTGGGTCAGCAAATCGCGCGGCGGCCTGCCGAACCACGTGATGGCGCGCGCCACCTACGACAACATGGTGCTGGCCGGGCCGCCCACGTGGGACGGCGAAGCGATTCGCATCGCGCAGGAAATCCAGCGCAACCTCGGCCACGAACCGATGGAAAAACCGTTCCTGGCGGTCACCGAAGAATTGATCGACCCTGAAGACTGCGAGCGCGAATTGCGCAAGCAGATGCCGGCCTGGCAAAAATACCTGACCTCGGACGATTACACCGACTACACCTGGCATTGCCCGACCGTACGGCTGTATGTGGCGCGGCCGATGCTGGCGGCGCCGCGCGGCTTCGTATATCCGGACTGGGTAGCCAACGCGCTCGGCGGAATTCCCGCCACCATCGATCCGATGATCCAGTCCGCCGCCAAGACCATCGCGGCAACCCTGGTCGATCTGTTCAGCAACCCGGCGCTGTTGCAGGCCGCCGGCGATGAATTCAAGGAACGCACCGGCGGCGGCATCGGCGGCAGCAACTGGCAGGCGCCGCTGCTGCCGAAGGATTTCAAGGTGCCGCACCAGTATCGCTGGCCGGAATACATCACGACTGTGCGCGGCGAAGAGTGGACCATTCCGTGGCGCGACGATGAATAAGCGCGGCTAGCGGCGCGGCACGCCTGGCAGCACGCACAGCATTTCGTACGCCAGGTTGGCTCCCAGCAGGGCGGTGGTGCCAACCGGGTCGTAGGGCGGCGATACCTCGACCAGGTCGGCGCCGACGATGTCCAGGCCCCAGGCGCCGCGGATGATTTCCAGCGCCTGCGGCACGGTCAGGCCGGCGATTTCCGGGGTGCCGGTGCCGGGCGCATAGGCCGGGTCGATGCCGTCGATGTCAAAGCTCAGGTAGACCGGGCCGCCGGCCACGCGCGCCCGCACTTCTTCCATCAGCGGCGCCAGCGATTTGTTCCAGCATTCTTCCACCTGCACCACCTTGAAACCCTGGTCGCGGCACCAGTCGAAATCTTCCGCGGTGTAGCCGGTGCCGCGCAGGCCGATCTGCACCACGCGCCGGCAATCCAGCAAGCCTTCTTCCACCGCGCGCCGGAACGGCGTGCCGTGCGCGATCTTTTCCCCGAACATGGTGTCGTTGACGTCGGCATGGGCGTCGACGTGGATCAGGCCGATCTTGCCGTATTTGCGGTGCAGCGCGCGCAGGATCGGCAGCGCGATGGTGTGGTCGCCGCCCAGCGAGATCGGACGGCAGCCGGAGGCGACGATGCTGTCGTAGGCGGTCTCGATCAGCCTGATCGAATCGAGCAGGTTGTAGGGATTGATCGCGACGTCGCCCAGGTCGGCGATGCGCAGCGCATCGAAAGGCGCAGCGCGGGTAGCCATGTTGTAAGGCCGCAGCAGCACCGATTCGGTACGGATCTGGCGTGGGCCGAAGCGGGTGCCGGAGCGGTTCGAGGTGCCGAGGTCGAACGGTACGCCGACAAAACAGGCGTCCAGTTCCGCGCTGCTGGCGACGTGCGGCAAACGCATCATGGTGGCGATGCCGCCGAAACGCGGCATGTCGTTGCCGCCTAGCGGTTGATAGAGAGGGGTTTCCGACATGGTCGTCTCCGGGAAGGAATGGGGGGGGGGATTGAATAGCAGCCACTCTAGCCGCAAATAACATTAATAAAAATGTGTGTAATCGAATATTTACATTGATCTGGATAGATGTATGATCGACCTGACTTCCTTATTTCAGACTTGGCATGCTCAACCAGCTATCCGACCTCGACCTGCGCCTGATCCGTGTATTCCTGTCGGTGCTGGACGCTGGCGGCATTTCCGCCGCGCAGACCACCCTGAACGTCAGCCAGTCCACCATCAGCACCCAGCTGGCGACGCTGGAAACCCGGCTTGGGTTCCGTTTGTGCGAGCGCGGCCGGGCCGGATTCCGGCTGACGCCGCGCGGCGAGCAGTTTGCCCAGTCCAGCCGCCAGCTGCTGGAAAACATCGACCACTTTTGCCTGGACGCGCGCCAGATCGGCCGCAAGCTGGCCGGGCAGCTGCACCTGGGTTTGATCGGCCACGCCGCCATGAGCGCCAACGCGCGCCTGGGCCAGGCCATCGCCCGCTTTCGCGCGCGGGATGAGGCGGTCACGCTGTCGCTGGCGGTGCTGGCTCCCGGCCAGCTGGAAGAAGAGGTGACCAATGGCCGCCTTGACCTTGGCATCGGCTATTTCTGGCACCGTCTGCCAAGCCTGGAATACCTGCCGCTGTACACGGAACGCCAGGTGGCGTACTGCGCTGCCGCTCATCCGCTGTTCAAGCAGGCCGGAAAACTGACGACCGCGGCATTGGCGCAGCACGACTGGGTCTGGCGCAGCTATCCGCTGCCAGAGGCCGACGGCCCGGGCGGCGTATTTTCGCCGGCGCGCGTGACGGCGCTGGCCGACAACATGGAAGCGGTCGCGGTCCTGATCCTGTCGGGACAGCATCTCGGCTTCCTGCCCCAGCACTTCGCCGCGCCTTTGGTACAGCAAGGATTGCTGGCGGCGCTCAATCCGGCGCTGCTGTCCTATGAGGTCACCTTGCACATGGTCGTGCGCCGCCAGGCGAGCCGCGGCGAAGTGCTGCAAGCGTTCCTGGATGACATGGTGGCGGTGCACCGGCAACCAGGGTAATCGCAGACATATACGTGGCATGCGAGGAACCGGTGTCGCGGCCGCCGGTTTGGGTGAGATAATGAGGCGTTATCACACGCATCCAGATTGCCTCTTATGTCACAATTCGCTCCGCTCAAGAACGATACTTTCCTGCGCGCGCTGTTGCGCCAGCCAACCGACTACACGCCCCTGTGGCTGATGCGCCAGGCCGGCCGCTACCTGCCGGAGTACCGTAAAACCCGCAGCCGCGCCGGGTCCTTCATGGGACTGGCGACCAATCCCGACTATGCTACCGAAGTCACGCTGCAGCCGCTCGACCGTTTCCCGCTGGACGCCGCGATCCTGTTCTCCGACATCCTCACGGTGCCGGACGCCATGGGCCTGGGCCTGTATTTCGCCGATGGCGAGGGCCCTAAGTTCTATCGCCCATTGCGCGATGAAAAGGACGTGATGGCGCTGCAAAGCCCAGACTTGGGCAAGCTGGATTATGTGTTCAAGGCGGTTACGCAAATCCGCACGGAACTCAACGGCCGGGTGCCGCTGATCGGTTTTGCCGGCAGCCCGTGGACCCTGGCTTGCTACATGGTCGAGGGCGAGGGTTCGCGCGAATTCCATACCGTCAAGACCATGCTGTACAACCGCCCGGACCTGATGCACCACGTGCTGAGCACCAATGCGGCGGCGGTAGCGGCCTATCTGAATGCGCAAATCGACGCCGGCGCCCAGGCCGTGATGATTTTCGATTCCTGGGGCGGGGCGCTGGCGGACGGCGCCTATCAGGAGTTTTCGCTGAATTACATGCGCCAGGTGGTGTCCCAGCTGCAGCGCGAGAAGGACGGCGTGCCGATTCCGGCGATCGTATTTACCAAGGGCGGCGGCTTGTGGCTGGAACAGATCGCCGATATCGGCGCCGATGCCGTCGGCCTCGACTGGACCGTCAACCTGGCCGAGGCGCGGGCCCGCATCGGCCAGCGCGTCGCCTTGCAGGGCAATCTCGATCCGGCAGTGCTGTTTGCCAATCCGGAACAGATCCGCAGCGAAGTCGAGCGCCTGCTGAACTCTTATGGCGCACCGCAAACCGGCAGCGGCCATGTATTCAACCTGGGTCACGGCATTTCGCAATTCACGCCGCCTGAATCGGTCGCCGTCATGGTGGAAGCGGTCCACGAAATCAGCCGTAAATTGCGCGGATAGAAGCTTGCCGGCGCCATGCAACGGCTGCTACCTGTTGAAGCACGCTGTTACACAACGCCATGCATAACACATTCGTAAGCAATCCGGAGATTGGCGCGCGATAGTTATGCACAAAATAAATCTGCTGCACCACGGAAATTATTTATATCTATATTTTTTATTTTGCACTTGAGTCTGTTTTGTAAGTGTTTGATTTTAAATGGTTTATTTTCTGCTTTTAGTTTAGGCAATTTATTGAAACCCGCATCAAATATGAGGCTGCAGCCTGTCAAGAGCAGGTTACCCACAAAGTTATCCACAGACATTGTGGATAATTTGAAAAGCGCTTATGAAACCGATGCTTAGGGCACTTCCTCATGTTTTACATTAAGTGGAATCTTAGAAATTAGGGTTTACCCTCGATTTCCCTCAGTTGACACGGGGCTAATTTTTCCGGTGCGAAACTAGGCGATGCTGCCCCAAAAAGTGACATGGTGGTGCATCGCGATGGATTTGAATGTAGATCTGATTGTTAACCTGCCATTGCCCGTTTGTTACCTTTTTGTGCGTTGTTTTGGGGCGCCCCGAATTTAGTTATGCACATAATTTTGTTTCCGCAAGGATTTTTTTTAAGAACGGAAATTTTTTTGCTTTCCGGAATGATCAATTTAAGTCTTTGATTGTAAATAGTATTTTTATTGATACTGGTTTGGGCAAGAGCCTGAACCTGCCGTAAACAGGCGCTTTCAGGTTGTTTACGCAACCTTGTCCACAAAGTTATCCACAGATCTTGTGGATATTTTTAAAAGCACTTATGAAACCGATAGTTAGCTTATTTCCTCGGGAATTACATTAAGTTCGTGAAACAAAGCATTCTCCAAATCGTCCTCGATACTCCCTTGGATAGCAGTTTCGACTATCGCTGGCAGGCCAGCGACGACAGCGAGCCCACGCCGCAAATCGGGCAGCTGGTCCAGCTTTCGTTCGGCCGGCGGGAAGTGGTCGGCATGATCGTCGGCACCAGCGCCGAGAGCGACGTTCCCGCCGAAAAATTGAAAAACGTGCAAGCGGTGCGCCACCAGCTGCCGCCGCTATCGCCCCAATGGCTCGCCTTGTGCCGTTTTGCCGCCGATTATTATCAGCGGCCGCTGGGCGAAGTGGCGCTGCCCGGCCTGCCGAAAAACCTGCGTGCGCTGACTACCGTGGCGCTGGATCGCGGCCTCAAAAAATTGCAGCAAGGCGGCGCCGCCCACGACGCCACGCCGATCGACGTGGCGCAGCTGAATCCGGCGCAGCAGCAGGCTGCCGACGCGATTGCCGGCGCCAGCGGCTTTGCGCCGACGCTGCTGTACGGCGTCACCGGCAGCGGCAAGACCGAAGTCTACCTGCAGGCCGCGGCGCAGATCCTGGCGCACAGCGAAGGCGGCGCCGACAACCCGTCGCAGATCCTGATCCTGGTGCCGGAAATTAATTTGACGCCGCAGCTGGAAGGGAACA
The DNA here is from genome assembly GCF_059418905.1 of Collimonas sp. GW821-FHT07E08. Lineage (NCBI taxonomy): Bacteria > Pseudomonadati > Pseudomonadota > Betaproteobacteria > Burkholderiales > Oxalobacteraceae > Collimonas > Collimonas sp. GW821-FHT07E08. Next base: position 236,194 of record NZ_JBWKQR010000006.1, read on the forward strand.
TCCGCGCCCGTTTCCCCGGCGTGATGGTGGCGACCTTGCACAGCGGCCTGGCGGAAGGCGAGCGCATGCGCCACTGGCTGGCGGCGCACCTGGGGCAGGCGCGGATCATCCTCGGCACCCGGCTGGCGGTGCTGGCTTCCCTGCCGCACCTGAAGCTCATCGTCATCGACGAAGAGCACGATCCGTCCTACAAACAGCAAGAAGGCTTGCGTTATTCGGCGCGCGACCTGGCCGTGTGGCGCGCCCACCAGCTGGGGATACCGATCGTGCTGGGCTCGGCCACGCCGTCGCTGGAAACCTGGCACCACACGCAATCCGGACGTTACCGGAAGCTGGAGCTGCGCGAGCGCGCAGTCAAGGATGCGGTGTTGCCGCTGGTGCGCCGGATCGACATGGAGCGCGACAAGCCCAGCGAGGGACTGACCTCGACCCTGGTCAGCGCCCTCAAGCAAAGGCTGGAGCGCGGCGAACAGTCGCTGCTGTTCCTGAACCGGCGCGGCTACGCCCCGGTGATTGCCTGCGACGCCTGCGGCTGGGTCAGCAACTGTACCCGCTGCACCTCTTTCATGGTGCTGCACAAACCCGAGCACCGCCTGCGCTGCCACCATTGCAGCCTGGAGCTGAGGATCCCGAAATCCTGCCCGACCTGCGGCAATGTCGACCTGCAGCCGCTGGGACGCGGCACGCAACGGCTGGAAGAGGGACTGCAAGCGATGTTTCCGGAAGCGCGGGTGCTGCGCATCGATGCCGATTCGACGCGCCGCAAAGGCAGCGCGCAGGCTGCTTTCGACAGCGTGCACCGGGGCGAAGTGGATATCCTGATCGGCACCCAGATGGTCGCCAAGGGGCATGATTTCAAGAACCTGACCCTGGTCGGCATCCTGAATCCCGACACGGCGCTGTTTTCCCACGACTATCGCGCCAGCGAGCGCCTGTTTGCGCAACTGATGCAGGTGGCGGGGCGCGCCGGCCGCGCGGCGCAGAAAGAGGGCGGCAGCGCCAGCGAGGTGCTGATCCAGACGCGTTATCCACAGCATCCCCTGTACGCGGCGGTGATCGCCCACGATTACGATCGCTTCGCCACTTCACTGCTGGAGGAGCGTGCGCAAGCCTGCTTGCCGCCTTATATTTATCAAGCGTTGCTAAGGGCCGAGGCGAAGGAGCTGGAAACCGCGATCGAGTTCTTGCAGCAGGCGGCCAATTGCATCGAGCACGGCGGCATCACCATGCATGATCCGATTCCGATGACCATGACCCGGGTCGCCAACGTCGACCGCGCGCAATTGCTGATCGAGTGCCCGTCGCGCCCCGGCCTGCAGGCTTTCCTGACGGACTGGATGGCTCAGCTGCGGCAGATCAGGACGCGCGCCAAATGGTCGCTGGAAGTGGATCCGGTGGATATCTGACCCTAGTGTCTTTGCTCGGGCACCGAGCGGGAAAAGATCCGCACCACGGAATCCATGTGCGCCCGCATGGCGCGCCGCGCCGCCACTGCATCGCGTGCCTGCAGCGCTTCCAGGATGAGCTGGTGTTCATGTTCCGAACGGTTCGGCATGTCTTTCGAGCTGTACAGCGTTTGCAGGCGCTGGAACATCATGCCGTATTTGCGTCCCAGCAAGTGGCTGACCAGCAGCAGGTAAGCCGGGTTGCCGCTGGCCTCGGCGATGCGGATATGGAACAGGCGGTCGCCGGGATGGGTATGCGAGCCGCTGCGGTTATCCTCGACATTGCGCGCATACGCCTCTGCGATATTGCGCAGCTGCTCATCGCTGGCATTGACTGCTGCCAGCGCCGCCGTCTCGGGTTCCACCAGGCGCCGCGCCTGCAGCAGCTTGAACGGCGGGATTTCGTCATCCAGCCCAAGATTGATTTCCAGGTCCAGTTCCGGATCGATTTCCCAGCCGCTGCGGTGCGCTGCCTGCTGCAGGGCCGGCGCCTGGTTGCCGTTGTTGCGCGCTGCTTCGTCTTCATTGCGCGGCAACACCATCACGCCATTGCCGACGCGGACGCTGACGATGCCGATCACTTCCAGTGCGATCAGGGCTTCGCGCACCGACGTGCGGCTGACGCCGAACTGCTTGGCCAGTTCGCGTTCGGGCGGCAGGTTGTCGCCGGGACCGTATTCGCCGCGGTCGATCATGTCGCGCAGCTGGTCGGCGATTTGCTGGTACAGGCGGCGGTTATGTATAACTTGTATGGGCATGGCAGTAAGGAAAGAGATTTTTCGTATTGTGCCACGGCGCGATAGCTGCGAACCTAAGCAAATGGCGCTGGCGCCCGCCCTGTCTTCAATAAATGACGGCAGCGGGTTGCCGGTCCGGTTGCTCGCTGAATTTCTGCTGTGCTAGTATTGGTCCAGCCAATGAACCTTTTCAGTATAAAATATTAACCCGAGTAAATCCAGAAAATCGGAGGCAGCCGTATGAGATTGCAAGGAAAACGCGTTTTGGTGACTGCGGCCGGGCAAGGCATCGGCCGCGCCAGCGCCCTGATGTTTGCGCGCGAAGGAGCGCAGGTATTGGCGGCCGATATCAATCTCGGTTCTTTGGCGGAAACCGCCGGTGCCGCAAGCGCTGCCGGCCATCCGCTGCGGACGGTGCGGCTCGATGTCACCGACGCCGCCGCGGTGGCGGCGCTGGCGCAAGCAGAGCAAAGTTTTGATGTGCTGTTCAATTGCGCCGGATTTGTCCATCACGGCAGCATCCTCGATTGCAGCGAACAGGATTGGGATTTCTCATGGGATCTCAACGTCTCTTCCATGTACCGCCTGATCCGCGCGCTGCTGCCGGGCATGCTGGCCAAGGGCGGCGGTTCCATCATCAACATGGCGTCGGCGGCTTCCAGCGTCAAAGGCGTGCCCAACCGTTTCGTCTACGGCGCCACCAAGGCGGCGGTGATCGGCCTGACCAAGGCGATTGCAGCGGACTTTGTCGCCAAGGGCATCCGCTGCAATGCGATTTGTCCCGGCACGGTCGAGTCGCCGTCGCTGCGGCAGCGGATTGCCGAACAGGCGCGCCTGCAAGACGTCGATATCGCACAGATCGAAGCTGCGTTTGTCGCCCGCCAGCCGATGGGACGGGTGGGCAAGGCCGAAGAAATCGCCGCGCTGGCGCTGTACCTGGCTTCGGATGAATCGGCGTTTACCACCGGCGCGATCCACGTGATCGACGGCGGCTGGTCCAACTGACCTGCGCCGGCGCAGCCACCCTACACTCTATCTAGTTAGCGAGCTTCGACAATATGCGTTACTGCCTGGCGCTGGACCTGAAGGACGATCCCGGCCTGATCGGCCGCTATGAAGCGCTGCACCGCCGTATCTGGCCCGAGATCGCTGTCCATCTGCGCCTGCATGGCGTGCTCGGCATGGAAATCTATCGCCTTGGCACGCGCCTGGTGATGCTGATGGACACCGACGACGCGGTTTACAGCCCGGAGCGCATGGCCGAAGCCGCGCGCAGCAATCCCAAGGTGCAGGAATGGGAAACCCTGATGTGGGAATTCCAGGCCGCCACCCCGTGGACCCCTGCCGGAGAAAAATGGGTGGCGATGACGCAGATTTTTGATCTCAAGCTGCAGCCCTGAGCCGCTTCAGCTTCCTTCACCCTCATCGCTGTTCTCGTTATCTGTCTGAAACCAGTCGCCGCACCCCGGCGGCTGGACGATATCGCCGCTCACCGCGGCGCAGTAGCGGCCCAGTGCGATGTCGCTATCCAGGCCCAGTTTCTTCATCGCCGACGCTTTTTGCAAGCTGACCGTTTTCACGCTCTTGCTCATGCGCTGGGCGATATCGCGCAAGCTGTTGCCCGCCACATACAGGCGCAGCACTTCCGTTTCGCGCGGGCTCGGGATGCGGCTTTTGGCCTGGCCGTTGATACCGTTCTGCAACAGGGCCCGGAAAGACGGTCCTACATAAGGCGATCCGTTGCCCAAGTGGCGGATGGTCTTGCCCAGCTCCGGAATTTCATCGCTTTTGTGCAGCAAGCCGTTCGCGCCGCTATTGACGATCTGGTACAGCACCAGCGGAAACGCATTCATGGTCAGCACCACCAGCCAGGTCTGCGGATGATGGCGCCGGATGTAAGACAGCAGGTGCAAACCGTCGCTGACGCGCACCATCGGCATCGAAAATTCGGTGATGACCAGGTCGCAAGGCGTCGATTCCAGGCATCTGACCAGCGCATCCGAACTGGTCACGCTGGCCACGACGCGGCAATCCGGCACATGGTTGAGGTAATTGCGCACCCCTGCGGTAAATACGGGGTGGTCGTCCGCTAGAACAATCTTCACATTGATTACTCCACAGAAAATAACAGACAGGATCGGAGCCGGCCCGGAAGAATCTCAAAACTCGCCAGCGCGGTTTGCAGCGAGATCGATTTTAGTTATTCCATTGTTACCTTGTTTGTTAGACTACGAAATTAAGAAATTTACTTATATATTTAATAATATGCAAACCCGATACTTCCTATTCAATAACGATAAGTAGAAACCCATAAGGAAGACACCAAGGCGGACACCAAGGTAGACATCATTCACCAGCCGTGGAGAGACAATTTCATGATCAGGATCATCCTGGCCGACGACCAGCCGGCCATCATTTCCGGGACACGCCAATATATCGAGCAGATGCCGGGCTTTACCGTAGTGGCGGCAGTCTCCTCGACGGCAGAACTGTCGGAGCGGTTGCGAGATACGCCATGCGACCTGCTGGTCACGGAATTTTCATTGCCGATGAATCGCATCGGCCGCGGCTGCGCCTTGTTCTGCCAGCTCAAGCGCGATTACCCGTCGCTGCAGCTGATCGTGCTGACGATGATCGACATACCGGCGGTGCTGTACCAGATCGTCCATTGCGGCGTGAAAGGGCTGGTGCACAAAAGCGACGAGATAAGCGAGCTCGGCCGCGCCATGCAGGAGGGTTCGCCCGCGGCGCCGTATATCGCCAAGTCAGCGCTGCGGATGCTGAAAAAAGGTCCTAACGGCAGGCTGCCGACCAGGCGCGAAGCGGAAGTGCTGAAGATGTACGTGGTCGGCAACAGCCTGCGGGAAATCGCCGACCGGCTTAACAAGAGCGTCAAGACCGTGGGTTTGCAAAAAGCGTCGGCGATGAGAAAAATGGGCCTGCGCAACGACATCGAACTGGGCAGGTATTCCTGCACGATGGGCAAGATCGGGCAGCCGCCGTGACGGATTTTTTTGGACGGATCGCGGCGCATTGGAGACCTCATGCTGCCGAAGCCGTTATACTTGGTGGAATAGCCGGCAAGCCTGGCCGACAGAAAGCAAGTTCCATGAACGGTATCAAGCAAGAATCCAATTCCCTCAACCCGCAAGCGTCCAAGCACGAAATCCGCCCCGGCCAGTCGATAGAGTTGCTCAAAGAGTTACATATCCTGACGCGCGACGGCAAATTGAACCAGGACAGCCGCCGCAAGCTCAAGCAGGTATATCATTTATATCAATTCATTGAGCCGCTGCTGCAGGAGATCCAGCAAGAACAGGGCGGAGTGCAGCTGGTCGACCATGGCGCCGGCAAGTCGTACCTGGGATTTATCCTGTATGACCTGTTTTTCAAGACGCTGACCGACGACTCGCACATTTTCGGCATCGAAACCCGTGAAGAACTGGTCAAGAAATCGCAGGAACTGGCGCAGCGCCTGGAGTTTCCGGGCATGTCCTTCCTCAATTTGTCGGTGGCGGAATCGATAGGATCGGCTTTGCTGCCTGGCCGCATCGATGTCGTCACAGCCTTGCATGCATGCAATACCGCGACTGACGATGCGATCGAATTTGGTTTGAAGAAACAGGCGCGTTTCATGGTGCTGGTGCCTTGCTGCCAGGCGGAAGTGGCTTCCGTACTGAAGAAGAACAAGGGTAAATCGCTGGCGAAAGAAGCGCTGACCGAAATCTGGCGCCATCCGCTGCATACGCGCGAATTCGGCAGCCAGGTCACCAACGTGCTGCGCTGCCTGCAGCTGGAAGCACATGGTTATCAAGTCAGCGTCACGGAACTGGTTGGCTGGGAGCACTCCATGAAGAATGAACTGATCATCGCCAGCTACAAAGACCTGCCGCGCAAGCGGCCGACCGAGCGCTTGCAAGAAGTACTGCACACCCTGGGGCTGGAAGAAATGCAAGAACGTTTTTTCACCGCGCCCTGAACGACGCAACTTGATTAAAAGCGGAGATCCATCCTAATCATTTTGCAGCATTTGCCTGCCGCAAGCGGGCCGTCCACCATCGCATCACTTAACCTGAGGAGAGTGACATGAGTAAGACGAGTAGTTCACATGCCGTTAAAGAGTTCACCAAGGCCCCGCCGACGGAGGAAGGGCTGACAGAGACCGTGCAGCACATTACGGCTGGCGTCGGCGAGTTCAGTGTCCTCAACCCCGCTGCGCGCGCAGCATTGGTCCTCAAGGTTACGGAGCAGTGGGAACAGGATTTCATCGTTAAATTCCATATACCCTCGGATCGTGCGAAGGCCGGCGAAGAATATGCCGCCATCGAGCAGGGCGACAAATATCCGAGCTTGTCGGATTCAGTGCGCGAAGCCGTGTTGCAGCGCTTTGATGATCGCTACGGCGACGGCGGGCCGCGATTGTGGTCCGCATTGAACGGCAAATGAACCCGCGCCCTGTGTGCTTTCAGGGCGCAGAAAACTGACTTTTCCGGCATCATGTCCATGTCCGAAAACCGCTAGACAGTGATAAATATTGGCGCGATCATGGTCCGATGGAACTTGATCACGACACCTGCTACCGGGCCCTGGCCAGCCGCGACGCGCGCTTTGACGGACGGTTTTTCATCGGCGTCAAAACCACCGGCATCTACTGCCGCCCGATTTGCCCGGCGCGTACCGCCAAATCAGAAAACGTGCTGTTTTTTCCCACTGCCGCCGCCGCGCAGGAAGCGGGCTTTCGTCCTTGCCTGCGCTGCCGCCCGGAAGCGGCGCCCGATTCCGGCGCCTGGCGCGGGGTTGCCAACAGCGGCGTATCCAATACCGTGAGGCGCGCACTGGCGCTGATCGAAATGGGAGCGCTGGATGACAATGGGATGGATGGGCTGGCCGAACGCCTGGGTGTCGGCGAGCGGCAATTGCGCCGCTTGTTTGCCCAGCACCTGGGGGCGTCGCCGGTAGCCGTGGCGCAGACGCGCAGGGTGCTGCTGGCCAAGCAGCTGATCCACGAAACCCGCATGCCGATTACCGAAATCGCTTTCGCCGCCGGCTTTGGCAGCATCCGCCGTTTCAACGAAGTGTTCCTTGACCTGTTCCAGCGCCCGCCAAGCGCATTGCGCCATGGCGGCCGGCCGGAGCAATCGGCGCAGGCCGGGGTAACGCTGCTGCTGCGCTATCGTCCGCCCTACGACTGGCCGGCCATGCTGGCATTCCTGAGCGCGCGCGCCATCGCCGGCATGGAACTGGTGGCTGACGGCTGTTACTACCGCAGCATCAGCCTCGACGGCGTGCATGGCACGATTGCCGTCCGGCCCGGCGAAGGACATGCCCTGCAAGCCACCATCCGTTTTCCCCAACTGTCGTCGTTATCGGCCATCATCGCTCGTCTGCGCAGGATGTTCGACCTGGCGGCCGATCCGGAAATCATCAGCCGGCAATTGTCGGCCGATCCCTTGATGGCCAGGCTGACCGCCGCCCGGCCGGGCCTGCGCGTACCAGGCTGCTGGGACGGTTTCGAACAGGCGATGCGTGCGGTGCTGGGCCAGCAGATCACCGTGGCCGGCGCCATCAGGCTGGCCGGCAAGCTGGTGGCGCAGCATGGCGAAACGCTCAGCGATCCCAGCCCGGACCGGCCTGGATTGACCCACGTATTCCCGCAAGCGGCGCGGGTGGCGGCAGCCGACCTGGCGCCGCTGGGCATGCCGAAAGCGCGCGCCGCAACCATGTCCGCGATAGCTGCAGCGCTGGTGGCCGACCCGCAGCTGCTGGAGACGCGCGCCAGCCTGGAGGAAGCCGTGCTGAAATTGCGCGCGCTGCCGGGCATAGGCGATTGGACTGCGCACTACATGGCGCTCCGCCATCTGCGCGAGACCGATGCGTTCCCGGCGGCGGATGTCGCGTTGATGAACGCGGTTGCGCTGCATGAAGGCGTCCGGCCGGACGCAAAGGAACTGACCGCGCGGGCAGAAGCCTGGCGGCCGTGGCGTGCCTATGCGGCACAGCACCTTTGGTCGTCGCTGGTCTGACCGGGAAAATTTTTCAGGTAATCAAGCGCTGACGAGAGTTATCGTAAGTTGTTGATTTTATTGGTGCGGCTGGCTGGAATCGAACCAGCGACCCTTGGCTTCGGAGGCCAATACTCTATCCACTGAGCTACAGCCGCATGAGAGGAACGGTGAAGAGGCATGAAGGATACCGTTTTTCTGCGCGCGCGTCCATGCAAAGCAACGTTTCGGCGTTCCAAATAGTAATTATTGGGACTATAATCAAGGGTTTGGCGGGGGATCGTGTGCTGTTTGGGCGATTCGGACGGTTTTTTGGCGCCTATCCGGCTACGGCTTTGAAAATTGTACTGAGGGAATCATGAGCGACGCACATAACGAAGAACATCAATCCGCGATCAGGACACCTAAGCAGCTGATCGTTGCCATTGCAGCGGGCTTTCTGGTCCCCATCATCTGCATCGTATTGCTGGTGCAATACGTCACTGCCGGCAAGAAGGTCGGCGCCGGTTCCGAGGGACAGACCCCGGAAGCGATTGCTGCCCGTATCAGCCCGGTAGCCGATGCCGGTTTCACCTTCAAGGATGTCAACGCTCCCAAGCAGCTGCTGTCAGGCGAAGAAGTCTTCAAGTCCACTTGTGCCGCATGCCACGCAGCCGGCGTTGCCGGTGCGCCCAAGGTCGGCGATGCCGGCGCCTGGGGACCGCGCCTGGCGGAAGGTTACGACAAGGTGGTCGGCTATGCGCTGCACGGCTTGCGGGCGATGCCGGCCAAGGGCGGCAATGCCGACCTGGACGATATCGAAGTTGCGCGCGCCGTGGTCTACATGGCCAACCAGTCCGGCGGCAAGTTCAAGGAACCGGAAGTGCCGGCCCCTGCTGCGCCAGCCGCTTCGGCAAGCGCGGCGGCTTCTGCTTCTGCGGCAGCCAGCGCTGCGTCGGAGCCGGCAGCAAAATAATCCGGCATGGCCGGTCGTAAAAAAAAACCAGTCATATCGACTGGTTTTTTTTTGCCCAGGAACTTGGGGCGAAGATCAATAGGCTCGTGCCTGCGGCTGGCCTTGTCCAGGATCTCGTTCGTAAGTGTAGAGCTCGACCCGGCGATTGATTGCACGGTTAGCCGCCGTATCATTGGCGACTACAGGCTCTGTGGAGCCCAGGCCCTTCGTCAGGATACGATTCGGCGCAACGCCGCGGCTGCCAAGGTAGTTGGCAACATTCTGCGCGCGCTGGATCGACAGCGGATTGTTGATCGCATCCGTGCCGGTATTGTCGGTATGGCCGTAGACTTCCACCTGGGCGGCGGGATTCTGCACCAGTGTTGCCGCCAGCTGATCGAGGATCGGGCGCAGGGCCGGATTGATGTCGGCGCGTCCGGTAGCAAAGCCGGTATCGGCGGGAACATTGATCTTCAGTCGGTTATCGGCAGTCTGCGTGACCTGGACGTTAGTGCCGGCAGTTGCCCGCTCCATCGCCAGCTTCTGGTCTTGCTGGCGCTTGCCCCAGATATTGCCGCCAACCGCACCGATCGCCGCGCCGATCGCCGCACCGGCGGCAGTGCGTCCGGCGCCGCCTGGGCCGGCAATGCCGCCCACCAGGCCTCCCAGCACAGCACCTGCGCCAGCGCCCATCGCAGTTCCTCTTTGGGTTTCCGTCATATCGGCACAGCCCGCGGTTGCCATTGAAACTGCGAGAACCAGGGCACCCAACTTGAATTTATTCATGGTCTTTCCTTTCTAAGGTTGAGACAGCGCCAGCAAAAAAAACCGTAGCCCCCGGCTGGAGGCTACGGTTATTCGTCATCTGTAGTTGTCTTGCTTTTCCTGCTGTTGACATAAGCGGCGCCGCCGATTGCAGCAAGCAGGGCGGCGCCGATAAGCAAAGGTTTGCGGGTACGGCGTTTGGATAGCCATGACGCGCCGGTCAGCAGCAAAGGCAGCATGGCAGGCAGGTTGCTGCCGCCCGGGTTGCCGCGATTGCTGAATACCGATGAAGCGATGCCGGTCATCCGGCCCAGTAAAATGGTCGCCAGCGATTTGCTGTTCAGGTTGGTCCGCACTATATCGCGCGAGACCAGCATGTCGGCACGGAAGGCCGCGCCTTCCTGCAGCAGCTTCTGCTTGCGCTCGGCGGTGGAAAGACTGCTGTCCGGTCCTGGATATCTGCCCATGTCGGGTTCCGTGTTCAAAGTAAGGCGTCGCGATCTTTGCGCAGTTCGGCCATGGTGACGGGCAAGCCGAGCCGGCCCTGGCGCAATACGCTGCGCACATAAAAGCCGGTGCCGATCGTCACGATGGTGAAGAAAGCCGCCAGGATCAGCAGTATTTTCCAGCCCAGGGCGTCCCATGCCAGCACCAGCAGCAAGCCGCTCCAGAAGGCCAGCGCGAACCACAAGGCGACAATGCCGAGCGCGCAGACCAGGAGCAGCTTGAACAGGTGCGAGCCGATCTCGGAAAATTCCAGCGCGGCCAGTTCGATGCGGCTGATGATCAGCGCAAACATGTTCTTGGCGGTGCCGACCAGCCCGGACACCAGACCCGGACTGCTTTGCTTGGGTTGTTGTGGGTTCATGCGCGCCTGACGGTTATGCTGCGGTTATTTACGGGAAATGGCCAAGCCGACCAGCAGGCCGATGCCGGCCGAAATGGCGATTGCGCGCCATGGATTTTCCTGGACATAGTCATCGGTGGTAGCGGCGATTTCCTTGCCTGCTTCGATTGCTGCAGCTTGCACGTCTTGTGCTTTAGATACGGCCGAATCAAGTAGTTCCAAACCTTTGTTGCGCAGGTCTTCGGCTTTCTCGCCGGTGGTGGCGGCAGCTTCGCGGAACAGTTCCTGCGCGTCTTCGACCATGCTGCGCAGATCGCTGCGGGTTCTCAGAGTGGATCGGTGCATCGTGTGACTCCTTCATTCATGATTTTCAAGTATAGCCAAGCGCTTCTGTAAATGCTGCGGCCAGGCTAGCTTAGGCGTTCGATGATACAGGCTACTATGCTTGTCTGCCAGCAAAGTGTCTTTCTGGCATTGAATGTGCACTGGATTGCCGCCCCGCGTGGCGGCAATCACGCCTTATTTCCTGTCGCGCAGTTCGGCGATCGCCTCGATATTGCCGATCTGGATGACGACGGGGCGCAGGGTGATGGTCGCCTGCGCCGGCCGCCAGGCAAACAGCCATTCATGCTGGGATGCATCGCGCTTGCCTTTGCTGAAGGCGCTGCCCAGGGGACTCGGCTGGCCGTAGCTGACGGCGGCGTCGATCCCGGCCCAGTTCGGCAGCAGCCGCTGCGCGGCGCGGTGGATCAGTTCACCGAAATGTTCGGTGTCGTGGATCACCAGGCAGCAATCCGACGGTGCGAACGCGTTGAACAGGCTGGCGTCGTCGCTGCTGCTCATGCTCAAGGTCAGCAGTTGCGGCGTGGCGCGTTTTGCCGCGCCGTGCGCATGATGGAGGTTACTGATTTGCAGGCTTTCCGCGGGCGGACGCAAACGGAATTCTCCGAGCGTCAAGGAACGTTCCAGCCATTGCCGCTCCGAATAGCGATAGAGCTTGGCAGGGCGTTGGTAATCTGCGCTTAACATGATGACTTGTCTTTATTCTTTGTGTAACGGACGCGAACATCGCGCGTCCTGAAAATCTGCTGCTGCAGTACGGGCGCTTAAAGGTGGAATTCGCCGTTGGCTTCGGGCTGGTACGTCACATCCAGAATGCGCAACTGCAAAGGACGGCCGCCCGGACCTTGCCAGGAAATCGACTGCCCCACCGACAGGCCGAGCAGGGCGCTGCCGACCGGCGCCAGGATCGATACCGCGTCAGGCGGGTTGGACGGGCTCGGATAGGCCAGCGTCATGCCATATTCGGTATTGCTGACTTCATCGATGAAACGCACCGCCGAATTCATGGTGATCACGCCCGGCGGCATATCTTCGGGAGCGACCACGGTGGCGCGGCCCAGTTCGTTTTGCAGCGCGTCGACGCCTGGCAGGTTGCGGCAAGCGCCAGACGCCAGCAATTGTTCAATGCGCTCCAGGTCGAAACTGGAAATGATGAGTGGCGGCTGAATATCCATGACTGTGCTGTCTCGTAGAAAAGGGGGATAAGTGCGAACGCGGCGTGGTGGGATATCTCACGGAGTCCTGCATTGCGTTCAGGCTGATGGCTCGATGGTAGGCGAGAAGCGCGCCGGAAGCAAGCCGGACGCAATCGGCGCAGCCGCTACTCGTCCATCTGCTGTTCGGCCACCGAACGCAGCTGGAAACGGCCGTCGTCATTGAACAGCCAGCTTTCCGCGAGCTCGACTTCGCCGCGATGCAGGAAGCGGCTGTCGGGCTTGGGGAAAGGCGCGGCGCGGCGCAGTGCGGCCAGCGCCGTGGCCTCGGCCTTGCGATCGCGGTTGGTGCGCAGGACGTCGGCGCGCAGCAGCTGGCCGTCGGCGTTCACGAAATATTTCAGCACGATCACGGCGCGCAGCAGCGCCTGCGGCCGGCCGACATACACCTGGGTAGAGTTGACCGCGACAATGCGTTGCGCCAGCGCGCGCTTGTAGTCATCCAGCGTGGCGGCGGTCGACGTTGCGGTGGAGGTGGTGGCGGGCGGCGCCGGCGCTTCTGCCAGCTGGCCGGTGCAGGCGGCCAGCATGATCGCAGTCACGCTGTAGAGGCTAATGCGGATCTTGGCATTCATCGCGATTCTTCTTATCGTTAAAGTTGGTTAAATATTAATAAACGAAGGCGGTGAACCCCTGGGCGCCATGTCGCCGACGACGATCATTGAATGGCGCCATGATGATATGACAGTCGAGCGGTACCTGGTGTTCCATCTCGGTAAACCGATTCAAACAAAAAATAACCGAGGCATTCAATAACTGCGGCGAAACGGTGAAAACCAGGCAAACAGGCGGTTGGCGGGCCGAAATCCAATCTTGCGAAAAACTTTTCAAAACAAAATGCGACGAAGCGCTAGTAAATTTAAAAAAACCGTTGTACAATCTGCCCCCTTCAGGCGTAGTGACATACGCTAAGAAAGTTTGGCTGACTAAGTGTGCATTTTGGGTGCTTAGCTCAGTTGGTAGAGCGGCGCCCTTACAAGGCGTAGGTCGGGAGTTCGAGCCTCTCAGCACCCACCAAGTGGCCAGACGATCTTGATGAAGCAGCAGTTTAGGAGTGGTAGTTCAGTTGGTTAGAATACCGGCCTGTCACGCCGGGGGTCGCGGGTTCGAGTCCCGTCCACTCCGCCAAGAATACAAATGCCCGCGCAAGCGGGCGTTTTTATTTGTAAGTCCGGTTTCATATTAGACGAGAGTCAAAAACGATCGCCTATGGTGCGGGTAATCGCGGCGCCTTCGGATTTCTGCAGCAGCAGCTTGCCATTGCGGATCACCAGCGTCTCGCTGCTTTTATCCCTGGTCTCGGCAATGCTGCCGATCGGCCCCAGCGCCATGCTGACGCTGGAGGAAAGCTTCACCTCGGCGCTCTTGCGGTCCTTGCTGATCTCGATATGCTCGATGTTGACCTGGTAATTGGTCGAGACCCCGCCCAGCCGCCCCGCTTGTGCCAGCGATGCGAACATCTTGTTGTACCTGTCGCAGGTTTCGTCCTTGTCGGCGTTTTCCTGGATCCGTCCCTGGCTGGTGGAGTTGACGCCGGTGCGCGTGAAATCCTTGCTCAGCATTGCGCACAGTTCCTTGCTGCGGCCGTTCAGCACGTGCTCGGTGGCGGTGTCGTAAAAGCGGTTTACGCTCTCCTCATCGATGGAATTTTGACGATTCCAGTACCAACTGCCTATCCCGACAGCAACTAATAATAAAATAATGACTCTCATGCTGTCCTGATCCCCTTAAAACGCTAAAGACGCCCTAAAATTTGCTGTGCCGTTTTCGCCGCTTTGCACCTCAATCTTGTCAGTAATAGAAGATGCGGCTTAATTTTCCAGTAAGCTATAGAATATCTGCAGTGCAATAATTTTGATAGATAACTTAATCCCGCATCCGTGCGATCGCCAGAACATGGCATTATTGTTTTCCCACGGAAACATGTCCTGCATCTATTTCTCCGGAAAGATGAATTGCTGTCTGTCATGCGTGGCTGCTTGTTGCCTATAAGGGTGGTGAAGAAACCAATGGCAACCAACGAGAAGTAGGGGACATGAAAGCGCAACGACGAAAAGAAATGAATGCGATGGCATTAGGCATGCTTGGGCGCGTCGCCCTGAGCGGCCTGCTGGATGCCATGCTGCTGTGGGGTTTCGCTCATGCCGGGGTGATCCGGCCGGACATCGCGCTGCTGTATGCCATGGTCGTGGTGGTGGTCAACGGCGTTTATTACCTGCTGATCCGCAGCGGCTTCAACCGGCGCTACAAGGATCCCGGCCTCACTTTTGCGCAGGTGGTGACGGCCTTGCTGCTGCAGACCGGTTTCCTGATCCTGGCGCCGCAGGTCGGCTACCTGTTCCTGATCAATTTTTTTGTCATCTACGGTTTTGGCGTGCTCGGCCTGAGCACCTTCTGGTACGTGGTCAGCTGGCTGATCGGTTCGCTGGCGCTGGTGCTGGCCTTCGGCCTGGCGGGTTCGCACCTGAGCTTCCCGGTGGCGAGCAATTTCAGCCAGCTGCTGGTGTGCCTGTCCTTCATCCTGACGCTGGGCCGCTGCATCTACCTGACCAACATGCTGAGCCGCATGCAGCGCAAGATCATGGAAAAGAACCAGCAGCTGGTGCTTGCCATGAAACGGGTGCAGGAGCTGGCCACCCGCGACGAGCTGACCAATATCGAGAACCGCCGTTCGCTGATGGAAATCCTGGCCGTCGAGCAGAAACGCTTCCAGCGCGGCGGCACGCCGTTCTGCATCGCCATCCTGGACCTGGACGGCTTCAAGTCGGTCAATGACAATTTCGGCCATGCCGCCGGCGACCTGGTGCTGAAGACCTTTGTCGAGATCGTGCGCAACGAAATGCGCCTGAGCGACCACTTCGCCCGCTATGGCGGCGACGAGTTCGTGCTGGTGCTGACCGGCACCACGGTAGAGGAAGGCGTGACGGCACTGGACCGGATCTGCGCCGAGACCGAAATGTACGACTGGAGCAAGTTCGGCAAGGACATCGTGCTGACGGCGTCCATCGGGATTACCGATTTCCGCCCCGGCGAAAGCATAGACGAAGCCTTCCAGCGCGCCGACATGGCGTTGTACGGCGCCAAGGCGGCCGGCCGCAACCGCGTCATGATCAGCCCCGACACCTTCGAGTCATCCGACGGCGGCACTACCATCAGGGCGTTCTAGGCGCGGTTCCCGCGCCTAGGAACCTTAGACTGCGGGTTCGCCGCCCAGCGCGAACACCAGGTCGCCCAGCATCTTGCTCAGTTCGCCGGTCATCAGCATCATGTCGGAATCGAAACGTTCGTCGTCGTTCTTGCTGCTGGTGTCATTGCCTTCCTTGAGCACGTCCAGCGGCGCGATGCGCTTGACCGCCAGCGATTCGGTTAGGACAAACGAAACATGGTCGGCCCAGGTCATCGCCAGCCGCGTGCACTGCTTGCCGGAGGCGATGTGGCGGCGGACGTCGTCGGCCTCGATGGTGTGGCGTACGTAGCGCACGGTGGCCTTGCCTTCGCCGGCGGCGCGCAGCTCCGTATCCTGGTCGACGGTAAACCCGTGCGGCGCTTCATCGGAAGCCAGCCAGTTGGTCATCGAAGTCAGCGGCGAATGCGCCGTGCGCAGGCTGGAAACCTGCAGTTTGTCGACCGAGGCCAGCAACAGCTTCAGGATTTCTTCGGCCTTGGCCGGGCTGGCGGCGTCAATCACCAGCCAGCCGTTGACCGGATCGATCCAGACCCAGGTGTTGCGCTGGATGCTGAACGCGCGCGGCAGCAGTTCGTCGGTGACTTGTTCCTTGAGGTCCTTGAGCTGCTTGCGGCCTGGCGCATAACCTTGCTGCTCTTCAATCTCGGCGGCGCGCGCCTTGGTGACCTGGTTGACTACCGTAGCCGGCAGCAGTTTCTTCTCCGTGCCCAGCAAAATCATCATCTGGCGGTTGACGGTATGCACCAGCATGCCGTTGTCGCGCGGCGACAGCCAGCCCTGGCTCTGCAATTCCAGGCTGCTGCACTTGGCAAACGCCTGCGGCGCCAGGAAAGCTTCGAGCTGTTCGGCCGAAATGGCCCATGGTGCGGGAATACGGTAGATCTGAAGATTTTTAAACCACATAGTGTTCCAATTTCCAATAAATAAAACAAATCCCGGACACAGCTACCTGCCGCGTGGCGATTTACGCTATGTCCAGGCGGTTGCCGGTTGATGAAAACGCGGGAAGTTTGAAGCAGCTGAAGCTGGTGCAGCAGTTGCAGGCCGGGGAGATGCCCGGTCCGCAAAGCAAGGGTGGTCGGGTAGTCAGATACCCATGTCGGTCAGCGTATCGGCGATCTGGCGCAGCACCGGTTGCAGGTGCGGATGATTCACCGCCAGCCGGGCCGAAATGCTCTGGGCGCGTTCCACCAGCGCCGAACGCAGGTCGGAAGCCGGGGCTGCGGCGGCCGTGCCGGAGGATTTCAGCAGTTCCTGGATATCGCTGTCCAGCGATTGCAGCAAGCCTTTCAGTTCGCTGTCGACCGTGCTGTTGTTTTCCAGCGTGCTGCGGAGTTTTTCCAGCGATGTCTTGATGTTGTCTATGCTCATGGTTTACTCCTGAATTGACTCTTACTCTAACATCTATCTTCTCACGCGGCGCGTGGCTTCTGCAACAAAGCCTTCAAACTGGCCAGGCGGTTTTGCGGCGTGATCTGTTCCGCTTCGGTCGGCATGGCGTCGCCTTCGTCCAGCTTCATTTCCTTGACGAAGCGCGATATTTCGCAAACGACCGATTCGCCGGCGCGCTTGCGTTTCTTGCACCAGCTCACGTGCAGGCTGCGCTGGGCGCGCGTGATGCCGACATACATCAGGCGCCGCTCTTCCTCGATGCGGGCGGCGATGGTCTCGGCCGGGGCGTCGGGATCGCCCTTGTGCGGCAAGATGCCCTCCTCGACGCCGATCAGGAACACATGCGGATACTCCAGCCCCTTGGAAGCGTGCAAGGTCGACATGCGCACCGCATCGGGCTCCTCGTCGCGGCCTTCCAGCATCGACATCAGCGCCACCATCTGCGTCAGTTCCAGCAGGTTGCGCTCGTCGCCGGCGCCGTCCTTGCCGCCGGTGCCCTTTTCCTTGAGCCAGTTGGTGAAGTCCAGCACGTTCTGCCACTTGCCTTGCGCCGCGCGGTCGTCGAAGCTGTCATACAGGTAATGCTCGTAATTGATTTCCTTCATCATGTCGTCCAGCACGGCGGCTGCGTTTTCGCCGCTGCCGGCCGGGCCGACGCGGCTGGCGCGTGCTTCCAGCTGGTTGATGAAATGGCAGAACTCGCGCAGCGGATACAGCTGGCGGTCGGTCAGCTTGGCTTCGATGCCGCCCTTGAACACCGCTTCGAACAGTGAGCACTGCCACTGGCCGGCTACGGTGCCCAGCACTTCCAGCGTGGCCTGGCCGACGCCGCGCTTGGGCGTGGTGATGGCGCGGATGAAGGCCGGATCGTCGTCTTCGTTGGCGATCAGGCGCAGGTAGCTGATGATGTCCTTGATTTCGGCGCGGTCGAAAAAGCTCTGGCCGCCCGACATCGTGTACGGGATGCGTTCGCGCCGCAGGGCTTTTTCAAAGGTCCGCGCCTGGTGGTTGCCGCGGTACAGGATGGCGTAGTCGGAAAACTTGGCGCGCCGCTCGAAACGGTGCGCCGACAGCATGATCGCCACCTGCTCCGCTTCCTTTTCGTCGTCCTCCATGCCCATCACCTTGATCGGATCGCCCAGGCCGTGTTCTGACCACAGCTTTTTGTCGAACAGCTTGGGATTGTTGCCGATCACCGCATTGGCGGCTTGCAGGATGCGCGTGGAAGAACGGTAATTCTGTTCCAGCTTGATCACTTTCAGGTCGGGAAAATCGACCTGCAGGGTTTTCAGGTTCTCGATGGTGGCGCCGCGCCAGGCGTAGATCGCCTGGTCGTCGTCGCCCACCGCGGTGAACATCGGCTTCTTGCCGAGCCCGGTGACCAGCAGCTTGACCAGTTCGTACTGGCAGGTATTGGTGTCCTGGTACTCATCGACCAGCAGGTAGCGCAGGCGGCGCTGCCATTTGTCGCGCACCGCCTCGTTGCTGCGGAACAGCTCCACCGGCAGCCGGATCAGGTCATCGAAATCGACGGCCTGGTAGGCCGCCAGCGTCGCCACATAGCTGCGGTAGATGCGCGCCGCTTGCGCTTCATCTTCGGTGACCGCCTGCTTGATGGCCTCTTCGGGATCGACCAGGCCGTTCTTCCACAGCGACATGGCGTTCTGGATGCGGCGCACCAGCTGTTTATCGGTGGTGATCGCCAGGTCTTGCACGATAGAAAAGCAATCGTCGCTGTCCATGATGGAGAAGCGGTCTTTCAAGCCCAGCTCGCGCGCTTCCTGCCGCAGGATCTTGACCCCCAGCGAGTGGAAGGTGCTGACAGTGATGTGCTTGGCCTGTTTCGGATCCTTCAGCAGCTTGGCGATACGCTCTTGCATTTCGGTCGCCGCCTTGTTGGTAAAGGTGAGCGCCGCGATATGCCTGGCGTCGTAGCCGCAATCCTCGATCAGGTGCTGGATCTTCTGCGTGATCACGCGCGTCTTGCCCGAACCCGCGCCGGCCAGCACCAGGCAGGGGCCGTCCAGGTACTTGACGGCTTCCCGTTGGGGAGCATTGAGACCGAAATTGGGAGTAGACGACATCAGCGGCTGACAGGAAGGAGCAAAGCGCTGTATTTTAACAGTGTGCGAGGCCTCGGAGCCTGCTTGTCGTCCTGCCCCAGTTCCGGCGTCGAATATGGGACAATCCGTCATTAACCATCTTGCCGGACATGCCATGAAATTCAGTCACCTGATCGAAATCAACGATCCTCTCAACCCGCTGATCGATACCCTGACGCGCGAGCAGCTGTGGCGCGGGCTGGTGATGCGGGCCGAGCAGCCGATGTTGTTCGTTGAGCATCTGGACGATTGCCGCCTGTCGGATAAATCGGTGCAGTCGGTAGCGCGTGAATTGCGTTACGGCAAAGTGATCGTCAAGGACGTGGTCAGCTACCTGCCGCTGCTGCAGGTGCGCTACCAGGTGCCGAAACAGCAAGATATCGCCGGCTCCAGCCTGATCATGACGATTGAAGAACCGGAACAGGAAATGCTGTTCGTGCGCTTCGAGTATGAAGACGATGCGGTCGAGCGGCAGCCGGCGGCGCAGGCCGAGCAAGAGTTTTACGACGAATTCCGGCGCTCCGCCTATGAAGAAGCCGATATCGACACCATCCGCGTGATCCGCGAACTGGCCGCCGAAGGCAAGCTGGGGTAACAATCGCCGGCCGCCACGGCAGCTTCAGCGGAAATTGTTTTCCACTGCAAACTTGATCAGTTCCGCCTGGCCTTCGATATCCAGCTTGCGCTTGATGTTCAGCCTGTGGGTTTCCACCGTGCGCACGCTCAGGTCGAGTTCGCGCGCAATCTGCTTGTTCGACTCGCCGTTGGCGATATGCTGCAGCACCTGGCGTTCGCGCGCCGTCAGCAGCTGCCCCGGCGTCATCGGCCGCGCCAGTTTCTGGGCCAGCGCCGCGCTGTAATACATGCCGCCGGAAATCACGGTTTCTATCGCATGCACGATATCCTTGCCGGGCGCGTCTTTCAGCACATAACCGCGGGCGCCGGCCTGCACCGACTGCATCAGGTATTCGGTCTTGTCATGCATGCTCAGGATCAGCACCGCGATTTCCGGGAAACTGACATGGAACCGCGCGGTGAGGTCGATGCCGTTGCTGCTGCCGCGCAGGTTGATATCCATCAGGACCAGGTCGATCGCCTGTTCTCCGGCGCGCTGCAGGGCTTCGTCGGCGCTGCCGGCTTCCGCCACGATGGCGAAACCCGGCACGGCCTCGAGCCGCGCGCGCAAGCCGTCGCGCACCAGCGGATGGTCGTCGACCAGCATGATCTTGGTAGTGATTTCAGGCATAGGAATAGTGTGGATGCGGAATGGTCGCCAGCACCGTGGTGCCGGCCGCAGATGAGTTGACCTTGAGCCGGCCGCCGACGGCTTCCAGCCGCTCGACCATGTTGCGCAGGCCGATGCCGTGTTTCGGATTGCCGTCGATCTGGTCGACATCGAAGCCGACGCCGTTGTCTTGCACGGTCAGGGTAACTGCTTGCGCATCGCCTTGCAGCAGCACCTTGATCTGCGTTGCCTGCGAATGGCGGGCGACGTTGGCCAAGGCTTCCTGGGCGATGCGGAACAACACCGTATTGGCCACCGCCGGCATGCCGTCGGTGTTGCCGCTGTGCTGGAAATCGATGGGGATGCCGGCGTGTTCCAGCCATTCGCGGGCCAGGTGGCTGAGCGCTGCCGCCAGGCCGAGATCATCCAGGATCGCCGGCCGCAGGTCGTGCGAAATGCGGCGCACTTCGGCCAGCACGTCGTTCAGCTGGCCGGCGCTGCGCTCGAACGTGGCGCGTGCTGCGGCCGACTGCTGCGGGCCGTTGTCGAGCTTGGCGATGCCGGCTTCGATCTGCAGCTTGATCGATACCAGCCACTGGCTGATGCCGTCGTGCAGGTCGCGCGACAGCCTGGCGCGCTCTTCTTCCTGCGAGCGCACCACGCGCTGCGCCAGCACTTTCAGCTTGGCGTCGGCCACCCGGTGTTCGCTGATGTTCAGCACCAGCCCCGACACCCCCACCACCAGCGCGCTCAGGATCGCGATGCCGGCAATCCACCACATGGTGTTGCGGATATTGCCGGAAACCTGGGTATCGATCTTGCTGAGCGCGGCGTCGACGTCATCCATATAAATGCCGGTGCCCAGCATCCAGCCCCAGTTAGGCAACGCCACGACGTAGCCGAGCTTGCTGGCGACATGGTGGCTGGACGGTTTTTCCCACTGGTAACGCTCAAAGCCGCCGCCGCTGCGGGCGCGCTCGATCAGGTGCTGGATGGTGAGGTTGCCGTCGGCGTCCTTCATGTCCCACAGGTCGCGCCCGACCAGTTCCGGCTGGCGCGGATGCATCAGGCTCTTGCCCTGCATGTCGTAGATGAAGAAATAACCGTCGTCGCCATAAGACAGCTTGGACAGGATGGCCATGGCCTCGTCCAGCGCTGCCTGGTCCTTGCGGCCGGAATCGTACAGATGGGCGATCGACCAGGTGGCCAGTTCCACGTAATGCTTGAGCTCGGCTTCCTTGCTGGCCAGGTAGGCGGCCTGGATGGTGGCGCGCTGCTGCTGGCCGAGCGCAACCGCCTGGTGCCGCACCGCCAGCGCGATCGCGCACAGCGCCAGGATCAGCGGGACGATGGCCAGGAAGATGATTTTTTGCCGTAATTTCATGGCGCTACTTTACTCGGAATCGCCGCCGATTCCATCAAAAACCTCTGCTGCGGCTGCGCTGCCGCCATTCCCGCCTACGTAGTACTACGCAAGCGCAGTGCGTAGTTCCTCGCTTGTCCTCCCGCCCCATATGCCAAATACTTTGGCCGCGGCCTGGTTGCTCGGCGAGTGCCGGCCGCTATCCAATAAAAACAATATTCCACCATATTCATTCCCGCCTGGGAGGAGAACAATGAATCGTCTATATTCAAAGATGGGCTGGCTTGCGCTGGCCCTGCTCGGTGCATTCGCGTTTGGCTACATCGGCCTGCAGCGCGGCGAATCCATCAGCGCCATCTGGATCGTGATTGCCGCAGTCTGCGTCTACCTGATCGCCTACCGTTTCTACAGCCTCTACATTTCCGACAAGGTGCTGGGCCTGGACGCCACCCGTATGACGCCCGCCTACAAGTACAACGACGGGCTGGATTATGTGCCGACCAACAAGAATGTCCTGTTCGGCCATCACTTTGCGGCGATTGCCGGCGCCGGGCCGCTGGTGGGGCCGGTGCTGGCGGCGCAGATGGGCTACCTGCCGGGCATGCTGTGGATCCTGGCCGGCGTGGTGTTTGCCGGCGCGGTGCAGGACTTGATGGTGCTGTTCATCTCGACTCGCCGCGACGGCCGTTCGCTCGGCGACCTGATCAAGTCCGAGCTGGGCCCGGTGCCCGGCGTGATCGCCCTGTTCGGCACCTTCATGATCATGGTCATCATCCTGGCGGTGCTGGCGCTGATCGTGGTCAAGGCGCTGGCGGAATCGCCCTGGGGCACGTTCACTGTAGCGGTGACGATCCCGATCGCGCTGTTCATGGGCGTCTATACCCGCTACCTGCGGCCGGGCCGCATCGGCGAGATTTCGCTGATCGGCTTTGTGCTGCTGATGCTGGCGATCGTCGGCGGCCAGTATGTGCAGGAACATCCGGTGCTGGGCGCCATGTTCACCTTCACCGGCAAGGAACTGACCTGGATGCTGATCGGCTACGGTTTCATCGCTTCGGTGCTGCCGGTCTGGCTGCTGCTGGCGCCGCGCGACTATCTCTCGACCTTCCTCAAGATCGGCACCATCGTCGGCCTGGCGCTGGGCATCGTATTCGTGGCGCCTGAACTGAAAATGCCTGCCTTCACGCAGTTCATGGACGGCTCCGGCCCGGTCTGGTCGGGCAGCCTGTTCCCGTTCCTGTTCATCACCATCGCCTGCGGCGCGGTCTCCGGCTTCCATGCCTTGATCGCTTCCGGCACCACGCCGAAACTGCTGGAGAATGAACGCCATGCGCGCTTCATCGGCTACGGCGCGATGCTGATGGAATCGTTTGTCGCCATCATGGCGCTGATCGCAGCCTCCTGCATCGAGCCGGGCGTGTACTTTGCGATGAACAGCCCGGCGGCCTTGATAGGCACTACCGTGGACAGCGCCGCGCAGGCCGTCTCGCAATGGGGTTTTTACGTAACGCCTGAAATGCTGGCGCAGGTGGCGAAAGACGTCGGCGAGCACAGCATCATTTCCCGCGCCGGCGGCGCACCGACACTGGCGGTCGGCATGGCGCACATCTTGTCGAGCATAGGCGGCGGCAAAGTGATGATGGCGTTCTGGTACCACTTCGCGATCCTGTTCGAGGCGCTGTTCATCTTGACCGCGGTCGATGCCGGAACCCGCGCCGGCCGTTTCATGCTGCAAGACCTGCTCGGCACCTTCGTGCCCTCCATGCGCAAGATCGATTCGCTGCCGGCCAGCCTGATCGCGACGGCCCTGTGCGTCGCCGGCTGGGGTTATTTCCTGTACCAGGGCGTGGTCGATCCGCTGGGCGGCATCAATACCCTGTGGCCGCTGTTCGGCATCTCCAACCAGATGCTGGCGGGGATTGCGCTGATCCTGGCGACTTGCGTGCTGTTCAAGATGAAACGCGACCGCTTTGCCTGGGTCACCATCGTGCCGACCGCCTGGATCCTGGTCTGCACCCTGACCGCCGGCTGGCAGAAAATATTCGACGCCAATCCGCGCGTCGGCTTCCTGACTCACGCCAGCAAATACCAGGCCGCGTTGGCGGACGGAAAACTGCTGGCGCCGGCCAAGTCGGCCGCGCAGATGCAGCAGATCATCTTCAATGATTACCTCGATGCAGGGTTGGCGGCGTTCTTTATCCTGGTGCTGCTGAGCATCCTCGGTTTCGGCATCAAGACCGTGCTGGGGGGGGGGGCCGGCAACAAACCACACACCCACAAAACAACAT